>JASHYF010000136.1 GCA_030043235.1 Solirubrobacteraceae bacterium
GTGGTGGTCGTCTTGCCGGCGTCGATGTGCGCCATGATCCCGATGTTGCGGGTGTTTTGCAGGGAGAACTTACGTGGCATCGATCGGAGGGGGCGGGCGTGCTGGTGGGTTGGCTGGAGTGCTGGTGGCTGAGGGGTGTCTGCGCGTGAGTGGCTGCTGGGGCGTGCGGGCAAAAAAATGGGGCCTCTCGGGCCCACGCGCACAACTGGTCGTATGTTGACCGGTCTGCGTCGCTATCCGCTCGAGGTTTCCATCTTGTTTGCCGCACTCGCGGGTCCACGCACAAGGCGTCCGCTGCCCGCGACGCGGCCTCGACTATAGCAGAGGAGATTCTGCGTTCTAGACAGGGATCCTGCCGGCGGGCAGGCGAAATCAGGCTTCCCCGGGCGGGACGCCCTCGACCATCGCGGCGAGCCTTGCGAGCACGCGCGTGGCGGCTCGCAGCTCGTCCACGTGCACGTCCGCGAGAGCGTCCTGCCAGCGGCGCTGCCAGCTGGCGCGCTTGGCCTCGATCTTGCGCGAGCCCTGCGGTGTGAGCCGCGAGACCACCACCCGCCTGTCCGTCTGCGAGCGGGCACGCTCGACGTGGCCGCACGCGGCCAGGTGGTCGAGCATCTGCGTGACCGTCGCGGGCGTCAGCCGCGCGGCGCTCGCCAGCTCTCCCGCAGACAGCTCGCCCCGCTCGGAGAGCTCGATCAGCAGCTCGAACTGAGCGTGCGAGAGCTCCTCGCCCCCGAGGTGCGTGTCGCGCCCGCGCAGGCGGCTGAGGGCGCGAAACACGCGGCGGAACGCCATGCCGAGCTCGATCAGCTGCGCCTCGCGCGCCTCCGCGGGCTCGGCGGGCTGCTGGAGGGAGGCGGGGGTGCTCATCGCATCCTCCCCGCCGCCGTCGAGGGGCCCATCCCGTCGCTGCTCGGAGCGTGCATCTCGAGAGCCCCTCGCTAGAGCCCGATCTCCACGGCCGGCTCCACGGCCGGCTCCACGGCAGACTCGGCGCCCGCGGCGCTCTGCTCGACCACGGCGCTCTGCTCGCCCACGGCGGGACGCTCGGCGCGCAGCAGCATCAGGCAGGGGATGAGCGAGGCCGCGGCGATGCCCAGACCCCACCAGTAGGCGGTGTCGAAGGCGTGCGCGGGGTGCACGGCGGCGCCGCCGGAGGCGCGCTGCAGGACGACCGCGAGGATCGCCACGCCGATCGCGCTGCCGAGGCGCATGAGCACGTTGATCTGCGGCGTGGCGTGCGAGAGCTGCTCCGGGCGCATGGAGGCGAACGCGGCGGTCATGGCGGGCATGAACGACAGCCCGATGCTCACGCCCCTGACGACCAGCAGCGCGGACAGGCCCACGATCGAGGTGTGCGCGCCGATGAACGCGAGCGGCAGGGTGCTCGCGCACAGGAGCGAGACCCCGCACAGGGCGATCCGCCCGCCGCCGAAACGATCGGTGAGGCGCCCGGCGATCGGCATCGCCACGAGCGCGCCGATGCCCTGCGGGGCGTTCAGCAGCCCGGTGTTGATGACGCTCTCGGCGCGCACTTCCTGGTAGTAGAGCGGCACCAGGATCATCGCGCCGAACAGCGCGGCGCCGAGGCCGAAGGTGGTGAAGGAGGCGCCCGTGAAGACGCGGTTGGCGTACAGGCGAACGTCCAGCAGCGGGTGCGCGATGCGCAGGGCGTGCAGGGTGAAGGCGATCGTCAGCGCCACGCCGGCGAGCAGCGGCGCCAGCACGATCGTCGCGCCCAGGCTCGCGCCGGAGCCGAGTTCGCTGAGGCCGAACACGATCGCCGCCGCGCCCGTGGACAGCAGCGCCACGCCGAGCATGTCCAGCGGTCCCGCCTCACCGGAGTCGGTGCGCGGCAGCAGGCGCAGGCCGAGCGCGAACGCGACCACGCCGACGGGCACGTTGACGAAGAAGATCCACGACCAGTGCAGGTGCTCGAGGATCGCGCCGCCGATCACCGGGCCGAAGATCGGCGCGAGCATCGCCGGCATCGAGACCACGCCCATCACCCTGCCCATGCGCCTGGGCCCCGCCACCTGGGCCATGATCAGCTGGGCGATCGGCATGATCATGCCGCCGCCCACGCCCTGCAGCACCCTGAAGAGGACGAGCGCGGGAAGCGAGCTCGCCAGGCCGCACGCGGCCGAGCCGGCGGTGAACAGCACGAGCGAGACCATGTACACGCGCTTGGCGCCGTAGCGGCGCGCGGCCCAGCCGCTCACGGGGATGACGGCGCCGAGCGACAGCAGATAGCCGGTGACCACCCACTGCACCTGCGAGATCGGGTCGTGCAGTTCGCGCCCGAGCGTGTGCAGCGCGACGTTCACGATGGTCGTGTCGAGGATCGACATGATCATCCCGAGGATCACCACGCCGGAGATCACCCACACGTGGCGCTCGACCTTCAGCGACTCGTGCGGGTCGTACCCCTGGCTGGTGGCGGACGCTTGGCTGGCCGGCGGGGAAGACATCCGGTACCGGAAGTTTAGGTACCGAACTTCTTTCTTCAACCCCTGCGGGGAGGATTTTCGGGGGCGCGCATGCGCGCCCCCTACGGGCCGCACATGTGCGGCCCGCGGCAGCGCCACATGTGGCGCTGCCCCGAGCGGCGCATGCGCCGCTCGGCGAGCCCGCGCATGCGCGGGCTCGGACCCTATCTACCAGCGATAATGCGCGAACGCCTTGTTCGCCTGCGCCATGCGGTAGATGTCGTCCTTGCGCTTGTAGGCGCCGCCTTGCTGGGATATCGCGTCCATCAGCTCATTTGCGAGCCGTTGGGCCATCGTCTTCTCGCGGCGCTGGCGAGCGAACTGGACGAGCCAGCGCACGGCGAGCGTGCGAGCGCGGCGCGCAGGCACCTCCACCGGAACCTGGTATGTCGCGCCGCCGACGCGCCGTGAGCGGACCTCGAGGCTCGGCGTCAACGACTTGATCGCCGTATCGAGCGTCTC
>JASHYF010000137.1 GCA_030043235.1 Solirubrobacteraceae bacterium
CGGCGACCAGCGCCAGCGCCTGGAGACCAACTGGCAGCTGGACTTCGCCTACTCGATCCCCGGTCACGCGCGCTTCCGCGTCAACGCGTACTACCAGCGCGGCGCGATCGGCGCAGCCTTCCGCCTGATCCCGTACGGGATGGCCACGATCGACGAGCTCGGCCTGCCCGCCGCGGTGCACGAGTTCACCCGCCGGCCGCGCGGCTTCGTGCTCGTGACAGGCCCCACCGGCTCGGGCAAGTCCACCTCGCTGGCGGCGATGATCGACGAGATCAACTCCACGCGCGAGGAGCACATCATGACGATCGAGGACCCGATCGAGTTCCTGCACGGCCACAAGAAGTGCATCGTCAACCAGCGCGAGCTGGGCTCGGACGCGCAGAGCTTCGCCGACGCGCTGAGGGCCGCCCTGCGCCAGGACCCCGACGTGATCCTCGTCGGCGAGATGCGCGACCTCGAGACCGTGTCCACCGCGCTGACCGCCGCCGAGACCGGGCACCTCGTGTTCGCCACGCTGCACACGCAGGACGCGGCGCAGACGATCGACCGCGTGATCGACGTCTTCCCATCCCACCAGCAGGACCAGGTGCGCGTGCAGCTGTCGGTCGCGCTGCAGGGCGTCATGACCCAGCAGCTGCTCCCCACAGCCGACGGCTCCGGGCGCGTGGTGGCCGTCGAGATCCTCGTGCCCACCCCCGCGGTGCGCAACCTGATCCGCGAGGGCAAGACCCACCAGATCTACTCGACGATGCAAACCGGCTCGGCGCAGGGCATGCAGACGATGGACGCCTCGCTCGCCTCGCTCGCGCGCCAGGGCAAGATCAGCCACAAGCTCGCGGAAGCGCGCTCCTCGACGCCCGAGGAGCTGCGCCGCCTGCTCGGCGCGAGCACGCTGGCTGCGGCATGAGCACCTACGTCTTCAAGGCGCTCGATCTCGCCGGCGGCAAAGCCAAGGGCGAAGTCGAGGCCGACTCCAAGCAGGCGGTCGCCGACCAGCTCAAGCAGCGCGGGCTGATCGTCCTGGACATCGCCGACAAGTACTCCTCCAAGGAGATCGACCTCGCGTTCGTCAAGCGCGTCGCGCCCGCCGACCTGGCCATCTTCGCGCGCCAGCTCTCGACGATGATCTCCTCGGGGATGAGCATCCTGCGCGCGCTGTACGTGCTGGAGGAGCAGACGTCCAGCAAATACCTGAAGGAAACGATCGTCGCGGTGCGCAAGGACGTGGAGGCGGGCCTGTCGTTGAGCGACGCGCTGGCGCGCCACCCGAAGGTCTTCAGCCCGCTGTTCGTCGCGATGGCGCAGGCGGGGGAGACGGGCGGTGTGCTCGAGGACGCGCTCGTGCGCGTCGCCGACCAGCTCCAGAAGGACGCCGCGCTGCGCAAACAGGTGAAATCCGCGATGATCTACCCGTGCCTCGTGATGGTCTTCGCGACCGGCGTGCTGATGGCGCTCGTGGCCTTCCTCGTGCCCGTGTTCGAGGGGGTGTTCAAGGAATTCGGCGGCGAACTGCCGGCGATAACCAAGGTCTCGGTGCTGCTCTCGAAGATCGTCACCAAATACTGGTGGACGCTGTTTGGCGGGGCCGCGCTGCTGGTGGTCACGTTCGTGAAGTGGAAGAAAACCTCCTGGGGGCGCAAGCAGTGGGATCACTTCCGCCTGCGCGTCCCCATGAAGATCGGCACGATCGTCCAGCAGATCGCCGTCGCGCGCTGGTCGCGCACGCTCGCCTCGCTGACCCACGCCGGCGTGCCGCTGCTGCAGGCGCTCGAGATCACCGGGCGCACGGGCGGCAACGTGGTCGTGGAAGAGTCGATGGACGGCGTGATCGCGTCGGTCAAGCGCGGCGGCACGATCGCCGCGCCGCTTGCGCAGGCCCCGATCTTCCCGTCGATCGTCACGCACATGGTCGGCGTCGGCGAGGAGACCGGCGCGCTCGACACGATGCTCGACAGGGTCGCTGAGTTCTACGAGGAACAGGTCGAGGCGTCGGTCAAGGCGCTCACCTCGATCCTCGAGCCGATCATGATCATCGTGATCGGCGGCATCGTCGGGTTCATCGTCATCTCGATGTACCTGCCGCTGTTTGAAGTTTACAACCACGTCGAATAGCGCTGCGGACGTCTTCGATCCGACTTCCCAGTCGGATCGAAGAGTCCTTCGCTTTGCGAACTCCCCGCGCGCGACGCGCTTTCAGCTCGCGTCCGAGGCGCGGTTGACCCCTCGCCTCGAACACTCCGCGCGCGCTGCGCGCTGCCAGGAGATTTCAGGCTGTGTCGAGGCCAGCGTCTTTGGCGGCCTTCACGACCTCATGGTCAAACGAGGTCAGGCTCGATCCGGTGTGCCTGGCGGTCGCCAGACAGTAGGCGTCGGCAAGACTGATGGGGTGGCGCTGTCTGAGCCTGGCCGCTTCGACCCCGATGGCCTCGTTGGGGAGATGGACCTCGACGCCGAGCGCGGCGATCGCCTCCCGAGCCGTGGCCAGCCGCGCCGGATCGGCCGACGGCGCGATCAGCACCTCGCTCAGATTAACCACGCTGACGCGCACGGCATCCTGTCGCTGGCGCCATTCTGTCAGCAGGCTGCGCGCGCGGGCGTGGTGGGCGTCGCTGCTGTCCAACGCGCCAATCAGCACGTCCGCGTCGAGCAGCCGCCTCACCGCTGGGCGTCGTCAGCGTCGAGCTGGTCGAGATAGCCGGGAGGGTAGACGCCGGTCAGCGTGCCGAAGGCATCCTCGAAGGTCAGGGCCGCACGGCGGACTCGGACCTCGCCATCGCCGGCCGGCTCGATGGTCACGGCCTCGCCGGCGTGAAGCCCGGACTCCGCGAGCGCCGCGACCGGAATCGTGATCTGGTTCTTGGCAGAGATCTTCGCCATGCCTTTACGATACCAGTAAAGGCAAGTCCTATGAACGACGCAGACCGGCTTGTGCTCGCCCCCCTGCAGAGCGAGCCAGTGCACGCGGCGCTCCTGTTAGCAGCATGGCCATAAAACCATAATGATGGTAATATGGTGCATTGTGAAGACGACAGTCGACCTGCCCGACGAGCTGATGCGCACCGTCAAGGTGAGAGCGGCCAGCGAAGGGCGCAGCCTCAAGGACGTGATGTCGGAGCTCATCAGGCGCGGCTTGGCCCGCGATGGGCGCCCGGCCGGCGGGGTCACGAGCAGGGTGCGCCTCCCGCTGGTGCGCTGCGCCCACGGCGCGAGCCCCAGCGACGAGGTGACGCCGGAGCGGGTGGCCACGCTGCTGGCGCAAGAAGAGGAGCGACGCACGCGCACGCCGGCGCCGCAGCCATAGCCGACCGTGGAGCTGTGCGACGTCAATGTCTGGCTTGCGCTGGCCCTGTCGAAGCACGTGCACCACTCCCCGGCACGAGAGTGGTTCGACACCGTCGGCGAGCCCGAATCGGTGTGCTTCTGCAGGGCCACGCAGCAGGCGCTGCTGCGGCTCCTGACCAACCCCGCCGTGCTCGGGCCATACGGCAACCCGCCGCTCACGAACTCGCAGGCGTGGACCGCGTATGCGGCGTTTCTCGGCGACGAACGCGTCGTGATGCGCTCGCAGGAGCCGCCCGCGCTCGAAAGCCGTTGGCGCGAGCTCGCCATGCGCGACGGCGCCTCGCCGAAGCTGTGGATGGACGCCTACCTGGCCGCCTTCGCGCTCGCGGCCAACGATCGTCTCGTCACGACCGACTCCGCCTTCCACCAGTTTGCCGGACTCGAGGTGCGCCTCCTCGGCTGACATGCGCGGCAGCTTCGCGTGATCGAGGCGGACGGGTCTCGAGGTAGCCGATGCGGCACATGAACGATTCTTGGTAGCGGTCCCACAGAAGCGGCAGGTCCCACAGACGCGGCGGGCACCGGCAAGGCCGAGCCGGCTGTCTTGGCGGCGGTGGCAGCGTTGGCTGCGGGCTATTTTTCCCGCAAATTGCATGTAAAAAGCCTGTTCGGACTCTTGAAATACGGCCGTAGATGGGGTTAGAGTGCCGTTCGTTTCATGTTGCCTCGTGCAACCGTCGGGCTTCTCCTGGGGCGTTGGGGGAAAGGGGCGAATGCATGTTGTGCTCGAGGAGGCGTGCTGTGAGGCGCTCACCGCGTGGTGGGGGTAGCGGGTGGCTGGCGGGGTGTTTGGGGTGATGCGTTCTGGTGGGCGTGCGCGCGGTCGCTGGTGGGGGTTGCGCGCGGCGGGGCGTCATGGCGGGGCTCGCTCTGGCGGGCGCGGGAGGGTCTTCTGGGTGGCTCTGCTGGTGGGCCTTGTGCTGGCTGGTGTGGTGCCTGCTTCGGCGTCTGAATCCTCGGGTGTTGGCGCGTGGGGGGAGAACAATGATGGGCAGCTCGGGAACGGCACGACCACGACCGAGGGGGAAGCGGTGGCGGTCAAGGTGCTGACGGAAGCCGTCGCGGTGGCGGGGGGTGAACTGCATGGCCTGGCGTTGTTGAAGAGTGGCGCGGTGTGGGCGTGGGGGGATGACGCGGACGGGCAGCTGGGGAACGGCGCGACCACCACGGAGAAGGAACCGGTGGAAGTCAAAGGTTTGCCGGAAGCGGTGGTGGCGATCGCGGCGGGCGGCGAGCACAGCCTGGCGCTGCTGAAGGGCGGCAAGGTGGTGGCGTGGGGGGATAACGCGGACGGGCAGCTGGGGAACGGCACGACGACGAGCGAGAGCGAGCCGGTGGAAGTCAAAGGTTTGCCGGAAGCGGTGGTGGCGGTCGCGGCTGGCGCCGATCACAGCCTCGCGGTGTTGAAGAGCGGCAGGGTGATGGCGTGGGGGGATAACAACGACGGGCAGCTGGGGAACGACACGACCACGAGCGAGAAGGAACCGGTGGAAGTCAAGGGTTTGACGGAAGCCACCGCGGTCGCGGGCGGGGAATTCCACAGCCTCGCGCTGCTCGCGGACGGCAAGGTCAAGGCGTGGGGCGATGACGCGGACGGGCAGCTCGGGAACGGCAAAACGAAAACCGAGAAGGAACCGGTCGAAGTCAAAGGGCTCACGGAAGCCGCGGCGATCGCGGCCGGCGCCGATCACAGCCTCGCGGTCCTGGAGAGCGGCAAGGTCAAGGCGTGGGGGGATAACAACGACGGGCAGCTCGGCAACGGCACGAGCACGACCGAGAAGGAACCGGTGGAAGTCAAAGGTCTGACGGAAGCTCGCGCGGTCGCGGGCGGCCAGTTTCACAGTCTGGCGCTGCTTGCGAGCGGCAGGGTGATGGCGTGGGGGGATAACGAAGACGGGCAGCTCGGGAACGGCACGACGACGAGCGAGACCGAACCGGTGGAAGTCAAGGGCCTGGGCGGCGCGGCGGGAGGGGTCGCGGCGGGCGCGGATTTCAGCTTGGCGTTCTACGCCACGGGGCCGGCGAACACTGGCGTCCCCGTGATCAGCGGTGAAGCAAAGGACGAAAAGACGCTGAGTGCGTCCACGGGCAGCTGGACGGGTACGCCGCCGATCGAATACGCCTACAAGTGGGAACACTGCAACGCCGCGGGCGCTGAATGTGCCGCCGTCCCTGGCGCGAGCGCATCGACCTACACGATCGCTCACGAATACGTCGGCGATACGCTCAAGGTTACCGTGACCGCGACCAACAGCGCGGGGAAAGCCTCGGCGAGCTCCGCTGCGACGGCGACGGTCAGTGCCGCGGCGCCGGTCAACACTGCGCTGCCTGCGATCTCCGGTGAAGCGAAGGGCACGAAGACGCTGAGCGCGTCGACCGGCACGTGGACGGGGACGCCGACGATCACCTACTCCTACCAGTGGGAGAGCTGTAACAGCTCGGGTGAAAGCTGTACCGGCATCTCCGGCGCCACCGGCCCGAGCTACACGGTCGCCCACGAACAGGTCGGGCACACGATCCGCGTGAAGGTCACGGCTAGCAACAGCGCGGGTGAAGCCTCGGCGAGCTCCGTCGCCACGGCGACGGTCACCGCGTCGGCGTCTGAATCCTCCGGCGTGGTTGCGTGGGGGGAGAACAACGATGGGCAGCTCGGGAACGACACGACCACCAGCGAGGAGGAAGCGGCGGAAGTGAAGATCTTGACCGAAGCAGTCGCGGTGGCGGCGGGTGAACTGCACAGCTTGGCGTTGGAGAAGAGCGGCGAGGTGTGGGCGTGGGGTGATAACGCGGACGGGCAGCTCGGGAACGGCACGACGGCGACCGAGACCGAACCGGTGGAAGTCAAATTGCCCGAAGCGGCGGTGGCGATCGCGGCGGGCGGCGACCACAGCCTGGCGCTGCTTGCAAGCGGCAAGGTGATGGCGTGGGGGGATAACAAAGACGGGCAGCTCGGCAACGGCACGACCACCACCGAGAAGGAACCGGTGGAAGTCAAAGGGCTCACGGAAGTCGTGGCGATCGCGGCCGGCGCCGAGCACAGCCTCGCGGTCCTGAAGAGCGGCAAGGTCAAGGCGTGGGGCGATAACAACGACGGACAGCTCGGGAACGGCACCACCACGAAAGAGAAGGAACCGGTGGAAGTCAAAGGCTTGACGGAAGCCACCGCGGTCGCGGGCGGGGAACTCCACAGCCTCGCGCTGCTCGCGAACCACAAGGTCAAGGCATGGGGCGATAACGCGGACGGACAGCTCGGGAACGGCACCACGACGACGGAGAAGGA
>JASHYF010000138.1 GCA_030043235.1 Solirubrobacteraceae bacterium
ATCGCCAGCTCGCCCAGCTTGAGGTACGCGGCGAACGGCGCGGGGTTGCGCCGGCGCAGCAGCCGGTAGAGCTCGAAGGGCTGCGGGCGCGCGTCCGTGTGGATCTGGTCGGTCAGGCACACCTCGTAGGACTCGCCGGCCCTGAGCGCCTCCTGGCAGCGGGCGATGTCCGCGAGATACTGCTCGCGTCCACGCCCACAGCGGAACCTCACCGCCTCCTCGGCCGCAGTGGCCGGTGCGGCCGAGGAGGCCGTGGATGCGCCAGCCGGGAGGCTCGCCGGTTCGGCATCCGAGCTGGTGCTGGCCTGCCCGCTCCTCGCCTGAGCGAGGCTCTCGCGCACGATCGTCTCGGCCTCCTCCAGCCAGAGCTCCGCCGCGGGCTCATCCCCCTGGCAGAGCGCGGCGATGTGCGTGCGCTGCTGGACGTGATCGACGGCGACCACACGATTGGCCAGCATCAGCACCGCGTCGGGGACGTCGGAGCGGTGGACGTTGGCAGAGCCACAGTCGGCCTTGCACTCATAGCCGAGATAGCCGACGAAGCCGCCGAGCAGCCCGTGCGGCAGCTCGGCCGCGGGTGCGCCCTGACGGGTGGACCCCCCAGGGCGCACCCTGAAGGGCGCATCCCCTCCGGGGGCGCGGGCAGGCAGGCAGGCGATCTCGCGTGCGGCGAGCTCCCTGTCGAGGACGTCGAAGATAGAGCCGAGCTCGACCGTCGTCCCGTCAGCGCGGTGAGTGCTCACGGCTTTCTCCTGCACGTCGTATTCGAGCACGCAGCGGTGCGCTCCCGCGGTGGTGCCGAGGAACGAGCGCTGCGCCAGGGCCGTCGGCGCGTCGGCGCTGTCCAGCCAGAACGCGTGCTCGGCATCGCCAAACAGCCGCTCGAAGACGACCTCGCACGGCGGCTGTCCCTGCAGCGAGCGCACGAGCAGCCGCGGCGGCGCGGCGTCAGCCGGACGCTTGGCGCGCTGCGCGTGGCGGGCAGGCCGAGGCGGCGTGGGGCGTGGGCGCGAGGCTTGCGGGCGGGTGGAGCGGTGGCGACGCGCGAGCGCGTAGAAGTTCTCGAACAGCTTGCGGCCGTGCTCGGTGGCGATCGACTCGGGATGGAACTGCACGCCCCACATCGGCCGGCTGCGGTGTTCGATGCCCATCACCACGCCCTCGTCGGTCCACGCGGTCACGCGACCCTGGGAGCCGAGCTCGCCGGCGACGGCGAGCGAGTGGTAGCGCACGACGGAGAAGCCCTGGGGAATGCCCTCGAACAGGCCGTCGCCGTCGTGGCGGACGGCGCTCAGGCGCCCGTGCATGACCACCGGCGCGCTGCTCACGGTCCCGTTGAGAAGGTGTCCGAGACCCTGGTGGCCCAGGCACACGCCGAGCACGGGAATCTCGCTCAAACGCAGGATGTCCGAGCAGACGCCGAAGTCGTGCCAGCGCTCCGGCCGGCCCGGTCCCGGCGAGATCACGATCGCGTCGAAGTCCCAGCGCGAGAGCGCCCTCCAGGAAACCATGTCGTTGCGCACCACGATCGGCTCCTCGCCGGAGACCGCGGCGAGCAGGTGGAAGACGTTGTAGGTGTATGAGTCGTAGTTGTCGATCAGCAGCGTGCTCACGTCGCCGCCTCCAGGCCTAGCCCGCGTGCGCTGCGGTCCAGCAGCGTGTGAACGACATGTTGAGTGCGTTCGGGACGGTCCTCTTCGAGGTACCAGATGGTCAGGTGCTTGAGATAGTCGGCCAGCGGCTTGACGTCGAGTCGCTGGAGGGCGAGGCGCAGATGGCGACGGTAGAGCTCGGACAGGACCACCGCGAAGCGATAGGAGGGATCCTGCGCGACGGCGCCGGGCGCCGTCACGCCCGAGGCGTGGCGCGCGCGGGCGCGAGCGAGCTCCCAGCCGAGGCTCTCGTGCGAGAGCAGCTTGCTTGGATCGAAGTCGATGTCGGGAGTGGCTGGATGGGGCAGGAAGTAACCGAGCGCGATCTGCGCCGCGAGGCGTTCGGGATGAGGATGGCCACGACGGACCTCGTGTCCCTCGGGATCGGCGTCGATCTGCGCGTCGATCCAGTCGGTCAGGTCGTCGATCAGCAGCGCCCCAGCGCTCGAGCTCAGCACGCGGTCTTGGCTGGAGACCATCCCGTGGAAGATGCTGCGGTTGGGATGAAAGCTGCCGTCGAGCTCTCCTCGCAGCTCCGCCGCGAGCTTGCGGATGCCGGCGAGGTGGGCCACCCACTCCGAGCCCGCGATCTGCAGCGAGGTCATGCCCTCCAGCTCGGGCGCCGTGACGGCGTAGGTGAGGGAGCGCATGTGCTGCGTGGGGAGCCCGTCCGCGCGCACGAGCGGCATTTCTTCGAGCTCCTTCAGGCCGGTGGCATACACGACCACGCCGTCCTCGCGGCGCGTCAGCGTGCCCTCGCGCAGGCCGGCCTCGGCGAGCTCGGTCGTCTCGGCGAGGAAATCGGACTCGAACAACACCCGATCGAAGGCGATCCCGAGCCGCGCGAGCGTCTTGCGCTGCCCGGCGATCACCCACGCGCGCGTCTTGGACCAGAGTTCGAGCGCCTCGGGCTCGCCGGCGAGCGCGCGCTTGATCAGCTCGTCCGCGGCGTCGTTCTGAACCTGCACCTCGCGCGAGAGCGAGTCCTCGGCGTGCTCGTCCTCGCCGACGGCCAGCACGCCGCGCCCGGCCACGTACTCGGCGTAGCACAGCCCCACGAAGTGGTCGCTCTTCTCGTCGCTGTCGGACCAGCCCTGGGCGTGGCGGCCGCTGCTCATCACCCCTGCCATGGCCTCGCCCATCGCTCGCCCCATGTCCGATATGCGGCTGCGCCGCTCGACCTGGGCGCCCGCCTGGGCGAGCGCCGCGGCGAGCGCGTTCCCGAGTGCGAGATTGCGAAGGTGCCCGACATGCAGCGCCTTCGTTGCGTTCGCATCCCAGAACTGCACCGAGAAGCGCTGCCCCTCGGCGAGATCGGCGAGCGGCGCTTCCGCGCTGCCGCCCGCCTCCAGCGCGCTGCCGGTCAGCTCCACCCACTCGTCGGCGAGTCGCAGACCGACCCCGTCATCGCTGCGAGTCACGGCCGCGACCCACGGCTCGCGTTCGAGTCTCTCGAGCTCCGCGAGCGCGTCAGCGTCATGCTGCCATTGCGCGGAACGCGGGGTCAGCCTGAGGTCGTAGTCGGCTCGCGGACGTCTTGGCGCGCGCGCAACCCATCTCACAGGCGCGCCCCGCCGTGTCGGTAGGTCCTCGAAGTAGTCGAACAGATTCATGGCCATCTTGGGCACTCACGTGTGCGTGAGATCACAGCCTCTGCCGCATTCCACGAGAAACATTTTAGTTAGACTTGCGCATGCACCAGCCGGGGCTCGAACCCGGATCACCGGTGTTTAAGACCGGTCCTTTCACCGATTAAGGTACTGGTGCTCACCGAGACGAAGCTCAGCGGGCTATCCTAGTCCTGCATCGCGCATCTGGCAAGCGGCCCTGGGCCTCGGCGGCCGTGCGCCGCGGTGTTGCGTCCGTGCGGTCGCTCGAGCAATAGAGGCATGAGGAGGACGAAGTGCGCAGGGAGCGCCAAGCCGGAAACACAGAAGGGTCGAGATGGCAAGCGTAAAGCTCGCCGAGGGGACCTCTGCTGGCTTCGGAGGGCATGCGAAGCTGCCCCCCGGGCCGCGTATGCCAAGCGCGCTGCAGGCGACGGGCTGGGCGCTGCGGCCCCTTGCGTTCATGGATCGCTGCGCCGAGCGCTACGGCGAGATGTTCACGCTGCGCATACGCCGGAATCGCCCGTGGGTGTTTCTCACGAATCCCGAGCACGTCAAGCAGGTGTTCACGATCGATCCGCAGCTGGTGCGCTCGGGGGCCAGCGAAGCGAACCCGCTGCTCACGCCGCTGCTCGGGTCGCGCTCGATGATGCTGCAGGACGAGCCCAGGCACATGACCGATCGCAAGCGGGTGCTGCCCTCTTTCCACGGACAGCGCATGCAGGACTACGGCGAGATGATGGCCGGCGTCGCTCGCCGCCAGATCCAAGGCTGGCCGCTCGAAGAGCCGTTTGCGCTATGGCCGCGCATGCAGGCGATCAGCCTCGAGGTCGTCATGCGTGCCACCCTCGGCAACGTCGAGGGGGAGCGCGCCGAGCGCTTGCGACGGGCGCTCGTGGAGTTGACCAATTGGGTCAACGGCCCGCGGCGCCTGGCGCTGCTGGCGGCCGTCGGCGAACGCTCGCTGACGGCCAACCCCGGGTTTCACGCCGTCATGCGACCGGTGGAGGAGCTCGTGCTGGAGGAGGTGCGCCGGCGGCGCGAGGCGGACGACCGCGACGAGCACGACGACATCCTCGCGATGCTCGAACGCACGCCGGGCGAAGACGGCGCGCCACTGGACGACCGCAAGATGCGCGACGAACTCGTCACGTTCCTGTCCGACGGCCCCACCGCGACCTCGCTCGCGTGGGCGTTCGAGCGCCTGCTGCGCCACCCCGACAAGCTGGCCCGCCTACGAGCCGAGGTGGAGGCGGGCGAGGGCGAGGACTACGCGGAGGCGGTCGTCAAGGAGACGCTTCGACTGTGCCCCGCGGTGCCCGTCGTGATGCGGCGGTTGGTGGAGCCGATGCAGTTGGGCGACTACACGATTCCGCCCGACACGATCGTCGCGCCGTGCGTGTATCTGATGCACCGCCGCGCGGATCTCTACCCCCGCCCCCGCGCCTTCGAACCGGAGCGCTTCCTCACCGACGCCGCCCGCACCTACACCTGGATCCCGTTCGGCGGAGGCGTGCGCAGGTGCGTGGCTGTGGTGTTCGCGCAGCTGGAGATGAAGCGCGTGATCCAGACCGTCCTCAGCGAGGTGGAGCTGCGCGCCGCCGTCTCGCGCTCCGAGGCCGCTGCCAGGAGCTCCGTCTCGTTTGCTCCAGACGGGGGCGCGACCGTCATAGCGACGCGCCGCAGAACCACTCCCGTCGATCTGCCGACGGCCGCGTAGCAGCGCCGCGGGCCCGGCCAAGCAGGGCGCTAGCCTCACGCCGGTGCCCCTCTCCAGCTTCAGCCCGCGCGTGCGCGAGTGGTTCGAGCGCGCGTTCGACGCGCCCACGCCAGCCCAGGCCAGGGCGTGGCCGGCGATCGCGCGCGGCGAGCACGTGCTCGTGTCCGCGCCGACCGGGTCGGGGAAGACGCTCGCCGCGTTCCTGTGGGCGCTCGACCGCCTGAGCGGCGAGGGGGCGCTCGACCGGCCGAGCAGCGAGCACGCAGCCGGCCGCGGCAGCGACGGTGAGCCGCGCGGCAAGGGAACGCGCGTCGTGTACGTCAGCCCGCTCAAGGCGCTCGCATACGACATCGAGCGCAACCTGCGCGCCCCCCTGCGCGGCATCGGCGCCGACCCGGCGGGCGGGGGCACACAGCCCGGAGGGCTGGGTCAGCCCGGAGGGCTCGGTCCGGCTGTGTGCCCGGTCACCGTGGCGATCCGCACGGGAGACACGCCCCAGCGCGAGCGCGCCGCGATGGTCCGCAATCCGCCGGACATCCTCGTCACCACGCCCGAGTCGCTGTACCTGATCCTCACCTCGCAGGCGCGCTCGATGCTGAGCGGCGTAGAGGCGGTGATCGTCGATGAGATCCACGCCGTCGCGCACTCCAAGCGCGGCGCGCACCTGGCGCTCACGCTCGAGCGCCTGGAGGCCCAGGCCGGCAAGCCGGTGCAGCGGATCGGCCTCAGCGCCACGCAGCACCCGCTCGAGGAGATCGGGCGCTTTCTCGTCGGGCCACACCGCGACGTGAAGATCGTCGATGCCGGCGTGCGCAAGCAGCTCGAGCTGCGCATCGAGGTGCCAGTGGAGTCCATGGCCGAACCCGGAGGGCCGAGCGCCGCGGCGGCGCTCGGCGAAAACGCGGTGCACGACCCGCTCGAGCCCGTCCCCGGTGGCGAGTCCACGCATGGCTCGATCTGGCCCGCGATCTACCCCGAGCTGCTCGCGCTCGTGCGCCGGGCACGGGCACCCACGGGCGAAGCCCGTGGGTCCACGATCGTGTTCGTCAACAACCGGCGCTCCGCCGAGCGCGTCGCGCTGCGCCTGAACGAGCTTGCCGCATCGTCCCCGGAGGGGGACGGCGAGATCGCGCGCGCTCATCACGGCTCGCTCGCGCGCGAGGAGCGCACGAAGGTCGAGGAGCTGCTCAAGGCCGGGGAGCTGCCCTGCCTCGTCGCGACCAGCTCGCTTGAGCTCGGCATCGACATGGGCGCAGTGGATCTCGTGGTGCAGATCGAGTCGCCCAAGTCCGTCGCGCGCGGGCTGCAGCGCATCGGGCGCGCCGGGCACCGCGTCGACGAGGTCAGTCGCGGGCGCATCTTCCCCAAGTTCCGCGGCGATCTGCTCGAGTGCGCCGTCGTCGCGCGGCGCATGCACGAAGGCCTGATCGAGCCGACGGTCGTGCCGCGCAACCCGCTGGACGTGCTCGCCCAGCAGATCGTCGCGATCGTCGCCGCCGCGGCATCGTCCCCGGAGGGGGAGTCCGGCGGGACGAACGTGGATGAGCTCTACGCGCTGGTGACGCGGACATACACCTACTCGACCCTCTCCCGGGCGCTGTTCGAGAACGTGCTGGACATGCTCGACGGGCGCTGGGCGGGCGGGCTCTCATCGGGGTTCGGCGACCGATCGAAGATCGGCCAGCGTGCGCGCATCGTGTGGGACAGGCTCGCCGGCACGCTGCGCGCGCGCAGGGGCTCGCGCCAGCTGGCCATCGCCAACGCCGGCACCATCCCCGACCGCGGCCTCTACGCCGTCACGCTCCCCGACGGGCGCCGCGTGGGGGAGCTCGACGAGGAGATGGTCTACGAGGCCCGCCCCGGGCAGGCGTTCCTGCTCGGCGCCTCCACCTGGCGCATCGAGGAGATCACCCGCGACCGCGTGATCGTCACGCCTGCCCCCGGCGCTCCCGGCGCGGTGCCCTTCTGGAAGGGCGACTCCGTGGGGCGGCCCGTCGAGCTCGGGCGGGCGATCGGCGCGTTCTCGCGCTGGGCCGTCGAGCAGGAGCCCGAGACGCTCCAACGGGACTACGACCTCGACGAGCGCGCCGCACGCAACCTGATCGCCTACCTGCGCGAGCAGCAGGCGGCCACGCGCGTGCTGCCCAGCGAGCGCACGATCGTGCTCGAGCGCTTTCGCGATGAGATCGGCGACTGGCGGCTGTGCCTGCTCTCCCCCTACGGCGGGCGCGTGCACGCCGCCTGGGGGCTCGCGCTGTCGGCGCGCGTGCGCGAGCGCTACGGCCTCGAGGCCGACGTCATCTGGTCGGACGACGGCATCGTCATGCACCTGCCGGACCTCGGCGACGGCGGGCTCGCGCCGGGGGAGGACGACG
>JASHYF010000139.1 GCA_030043235.1 Solirubrobacteraceae bacterium
CGCTCGATCCACGGCCGCAGCTCGCTGACCGCTGCCGCGGCCGCGCGCTCGGGCGCGCGCGCCGGCAGCACCACCTCGACGCCGCTGTGCGTATGCACGTTCACACGCACGCGCCGCGCGCGCGGAGAGCGCCGCACGCTGTAGGCGATCTCGCCGCTGGCCGCGTCGTCGAACATCGGACCGTGAGGGTACGCGCCCGATCGGCTGGGTAGCCCCATCCGGCTCGAGCGCGCCGCACCGCGTACGCTTCCGCGGTGCAGTCGAGCGAGCCGGACGCCGGCCACGAACAGACCTTCGACGAGGAGCTGCTGCTGTGGCTGGGCGACGAGCCGCCGGGGGTGCGCGCGGCTGACTCCGAGCGCGTGCGCGACATCGCCGCGGAGTTCGCGCGCGGCTTCGACGCGCTCGCCGCGGTCTCCCGCGCGGTCACCGTGTTCGGCTCCGCGCGCACCGCTCCAGAGCACCCCGACTACGCGCTCGCGCGCGAGGTCGGGGCGTGTCTGGGCAGCGCGGGCTACGCGGTGATCACGGGCGGAGGCCCCGGGATCATGGAGGCCGCCAACCGCGGCGCGCGCGACGTGGGCGCGCTGTCGATCGGCTGCAACATCGAGCTCCCGCACGAGCAGCAGCTCAACTCGTATGTGGACATCGGCCTGCGCTTCCGGCACTTCTTCGCGCGCAAGGTGATGTTCGTGCGCTACACCAGCGCGTTCGTGATCTGCCCCGGCGGCTACGGCACCCTCGATGAGCTGTTCGAGTGCCTCACCTTGATTCAAACGCAGACGATCCGCCACTTTCCGGTGATCCTGGTGGGCGACGGCGAGTGGGACGGATTGCTGCGCTGGCTGCGCGCGCGGGCGCTGGCCGGCCGGCGCATCGACGCCAAGGACCTCGAGGTGCTGCATCTGGTGGAGCGCCCGTCGGAGGTGTGCGCGATCGTCGACGAGGCGCACGAGCGACAGCGCGCGTACGGACGCCGCCAGCGCCGGCGCGGCGAGCGATAATCTGATGACGATGCCCGCCTGTGAAACTGTGAGACTGTGAAGCTACGTCGGGGTGGGTGATTGAATCCGGCGGCGATGCCCAGGTCCCGGGTGAGGCTGCCGAGCGGGGTGCGCAGTCCCTATGAGGTGTACCTGAACGGCGTGCGCCAGCGCCTCGGCAAGGACTACACGGTCCGCGAAGGCGCGCTGGTGTTCGAGCGCGAGCTGCGCAAGGACAGGATCAGCGGCTGGCGCTGGCTGCTCGGCGCGTGGGGCATCGGCACCTACCGCCAGAACGACTCGGTGGACGTGCGCTACGAGGCGGCCGACGGCTCGCCGCGCGTGGCGGAGGGCCTCGAGATCGAGCCCGGATAGCTAGCTGCTACAGAAGGGCCCGGGTAAACCGCCTTCTCCCACGGTCGCGTGAGCCTCAGCGCGCTGAGGATCGCGCGCGTGGCGGGAGAGCGGTTGAGCGTGTAGAAGTGGATTCCGGGCGCGCCGGCGGCGAGCAGCTCGGCGCACTGCAGCGCGGCGTAGGCCACGCCGAAGTCCAGCACCGCCTCCGCGTCCCCGTCGCGTGCGTGCAGCTCCGCGCGCAGGCCGTCCGGGATTCGCGCGCCGCTCAGCTTCGCCATGCGCTCGATCTGGCCCACCCGTGTGATCGGCATGATCCCCGGGATGATCGGCACCTCCACGCCGGCGGCGCGTGCGCGGGCGACGAAGTCGAAGTAGCTGGAGTTCTCGAAGAACATCTGCGTGATCAGGAAGTGCACGCCCGCGTGCACCTTCTCCGCGAGGTGCTCCAGGTCCGCCTCGGGGCTTGCCGCGTGGATGTGGGTCTCCGGGAAGCACGCCGCACCGATCGCAAACGGGTAGCCGCCGGCGATGAGCGCCACCAGTTCACGCGAGTACTCGAGGCCGCCATCCGTCTTGATCCAAACCTCCTCACCGGCCGGAGGGTCCCCGCGCAGCGCCAGCACGTTGTCGATGCCCGCGGCGCGCATCTCCTCGAGCGTCGCGTGCAGCTCCTGCACGGTCGCGCCCACGCACGTGAAGTGCGCCATCGCCTCCAGGCCGTACTCCTCCCTGATGCGCTTGACGATCTCGATCGTCTTCTCCCGCGTGGAGCCGCCCGCGCCGTAGGTGACCGACACGAACGAAGGCTCCAGCGGCCCCAGCTCCGCGAGCGCGGCATACAGGTTGCGCTCGCCCTCGGGCGTCCTCGGGGGGAAGAACTCGAAGGAGAACGCCGGTCGCTGCGCGGCGAGGATCTCATCGATGCGCATCTTCTGATTATGCAGCCCAGCGCGCGGGCTCGCCAGGGATGCGGCGCGCCTGACCGAGCGCCTGCAGGTGCGTGAGGTAGCAGAGGATCTTCGACAGCAGCCAGTGCGCGTTCTCCTGCGAGAGCGAGTCTCCGTACACGTGCGGGACGAGCTCGAAGGCCGTCAGCTCCCGGCCCGCGAGCGCCGCGCGCACGCTCGCGAGCCGCTCGTGCACGAGCGAGCGGTTGCCGTCGATGTGCGCGCGCACGTCCGCGAACGTGCGCCCGTGACCGGGCAGGCACAGGCGCGCGCCGAGCCCCTCGACGACGTCCAGCGAGTGCAGGAACTCACCGGCCGGGTCGGGCGAGTAGCCGTAGTCGAAGTACAGCGAGATGCGCCCGAGCAGGTGGTCTCCGGAGATCAACAGCCGCCGCTCGGGCTGGAACAGGCACACGTGCGAGGGCGCATGGCCGGGGGTCTCATAAGTGATCCACTCACCCAGGTCGGTCTCGATCCGCACGCCCTCGCGCAGATCCCGGTGCGGCTCGAGCGGACCGGAGATGCCGGTCCCCTGCGCGCTGCGCCGCTCGGCCGCGCGCCGCAGCGCCTGCTCGGGCACGCCGCTCTGGCGGGCGATCTCGACGCGTTTGAGGAGCACCGCCTCGGGATCCTCGAGCATGCGATCGAGGTGCGTGTGGTCGGGGTGGATCCACACCTCGCAGCCCGCGCGCGCGACGATCGTGGCCGCCTGGCCGCAGTGGTCGGTGTGCGCGTGCGTGCACACGATCAGCCGCGCCTGCTCGACGCGCATGCCGCACATCTCGAGCGCGCGCTCCAGATGCGCGAGGGAGTGCGGCTGGTGCATGCCCGTGTCGAACAGCACGAAGCCGTCGCCGCGCGCCACCGCCCAGGCGTTGCAATGCGGAACGCCCGGCCAGGGAAGCGGCAGCCGCAGGCGGAAGAGCCCCGGGAGCACGCGCTCGCCGCGTCCGAGCTCGCGCCTGGCGGCGTGGGCGCCCGCCCTTGCCCCCTGCGCCGCCGGCTGCGCCTCCGGTGCGGGGTCGGCCACGTCGGGCATGGGCGGCAGACTAGACTACGGCTGTTCAGCGGCGTAAAGGAGGCGGCATGGCCGATCGCGAGAGCGCAACCGAGGCGAGCAGCAGGGTGCAGGAGGTCGCCGCGAACATGCAGCAGGCCGCGGCCACGCGCAAACGCATCTCCGGCAGCAAGGCGGAGGCGGTCGCGCGGCGCTATTTCGCCGCCATCGACGCGCACGAGCTGGACGCCGCGGTGGCGCTGTGGGCGCAGGGCGGACGCGAGCACGTGCGCGGACGCGTGGACGTGCTCGCGCCGGAGGGCGTGCGCGCGTTCGTCGGTGAGCTGCTCGAGGCGATCCCGGACCTGCGCATGCACGTGCTCTCCACGACCAGCGAGGGCGATCGCTGCGGCGTGCACTGGCGCATGACCGGGACGTTCGCCGGGCCCGGCAGCCTCGACGGCGTCGCGCCCACCGGCAGCCCGCTCGACATGGAAGGCCTCGACGTGCTCACCGTGCGCGACGGGCTGATCCAGAGCAACGACGCGTTCACCGACTCGATGACCGTGGCGCGCCAGATCGGGCTGCTGCCGCCGCGGGGCTCCACCGCCGAACAGGGCATGACGAGGGCGTTCAACGCCAAGACCCGCGCGACCGCCGGCCTCGCCGCGGGCGCGGCCGAGCTGGTGGCCGAAGGCGTATGGCTCGTGCAGGGGCGACCGGGCCGCTGCAACGTGTACCTGCTGGAGGACGAAGGCGGGGCGACGCTGTTCGACGCCGGCGCCCGTACGATGACCCGCGCGGTGGCCAGCGCCGGCGCGAAGCTCGGCGGCATTCGCCGGATCGTGCTCGGCCACGGGCACACCGACCACCGCGGCACCGCGCCCGCGCTGGGGGCGCCCGTCCTGTGCCACCCAGACGAGGTGATCGACGCCGAGGGCAGCGGCGGCTTTCGCTACTGGCCCGCGGGTCTCGCCGGACTCCCCACGCCGCTGCGCCAGCTCCACGGCCTGCTGCACCGCTACGCGTGGGACGGCGGGCCGGTGAAGATCTCGGGCACTGTCAGCGAGGGCGACGAGGTGGCCGGCTTCGAGGTCGTGGAGCTGCCGGGCCACGCGCCAGGGCAGATCGGCCTGTGGCGCGAGTCCGACCGCCTGGCGTTGAGCAGCGACTGCTTCTACACGCTCGACATGTGGGGGCGGGACTGCGAGCCGCGACTGCCCGAGCGCATCTACAACTTCGACACCGAGCAGGCGCGCGCGAGCCTGCGCAAGCTCGCGGCGCTCGAGCCGGCGGCTGCCTGGCCGGGGCATGCCAAGCCCGTGACCGGCGACGTGCGCGGCCAGCTCGAACGCGCGGCCGGCGCCGCTTAGAGCAGGTGGGCCGGCGCGGCAG
>JASHYF010000140.1 GCA_030043235.1 Solirubrobacteraceae bacterium
CGAAGAACGGCACGGGCGCGTTCGCGGCGGCGTAGCGGATCAGCTCCACGCCCACGGCCTCCCGCCCCGGCTTGGTGGGCGTCTCGTGGATCGGGCCCACGCCGATGTAGTCGACCACGCTCGCGTCGATCGCGTCGATCTGCTCCGGCGAGTGCGTGGACACGCCGATCAGCACGTCCGGACCGAGGAGCTCGCGCACGTCCGCCGCCGGCATGTCCTCCTGGCCCACGTGCACTCCGTCGGCGCCCGCCTCGCGTGCCACCAACGGCCGGTCGTTGACGATCAAAAGCGCGCCCAACCGCTCGCACAGCGCGCGCGCGGCGTGCGCGATCGCCGTCAGCTCGTCGTCGGGCAGCGTCTTCTCGCGCAGCTGCACGATGTCCACGCCGCCGGCCAGTGCAGCCCGCAGCAGCGGCGGGAGCCCGCGCCCACCGGGGTTCGCCGCGCACACCATGTACAGGCGCGCGGCGTCCAGGCGCGCGCGGCGCTCGGAGCCTAGGTCGCTGGCGGGCATATGCTGCGAAGTCTGTCAGGCGCGCCGTTGCGCCTGGAAGGGAAGCGGCCGGATGCGCCGTTCGTCCGGCGAGCACGGCGGGCTAGCATCATCGTCAATGCGCGAAGAGCGGCCAACCGACGTGCTCGTGGTGGGCGGGGGCATCATCGGCCTGTCGATCGCCTGGCGCGCGCGCCAGGCGGGGCTCTCGGTGACCGTGCTCGAGCGCGACGTGGCCGGAGGAGCGACCTCGCGCGTGGCGGCGGGCATGCTGGCGCCGGTGGCGGAGGTGGAGTTCGGCGAATCTGGGCGGCGCCAGCTCGAGCTGGGGTTGCGCGGCGCGAGCATGTGGCCGGCATTCGCCGCGGAGCTGGAGACGGCGACGGGCGTGTCCGTGGGCCTGCTGCAGACGGGCACGCTTGTGCTGGCGCACGACGAGGACGAGGCGCGCGAGCTCGAGCGACAGCTGGAGGTCCGCCAGTCGCTCGGCTTGACTGTGCGGCGCCTGCGCCCAAGCGCGGCCCGCGAGCGCGAGCCGGCGCTCGCGCCGGCGGTGCGGCTTGCGCTGGAGGCGCCGGACGACCACTCCGTCGATCCGCGAATGGTGTGTGCGGCGCTCATGCGCGCGTGCGTGTCCGCGGGAGTGGACGTGCGTGCGCGTGCGCCGGTCGCACGAGTCGAGCTCGCCGGGGGCGAGTGCGCCCGGGCGACGGGCGTGACGCTCGAGCACGGCGAGCATGTGCCCGCGGAGCAGGTCGTGCTGGCGGCAGGCCCGTGGAGCGGAGGAATCGAGGGGATGCCCGAGGGCGCGGGCGTGCCGGTGCGGCCGGTGAAGGGCCAGACCGTGCGGCTGCGCGACCCCGCTGGACCGGGATTGCTGCAGCGCGTCGTGCGTTTCCACGGCGGCTATCTGGTCCCGCGGGAGGACGGCGCGTACGTGCTCGGCGCGACCGTCGAGGAGCGTGGTTTCGAGCTCGCGCCCACCGCCGGCGGTGTGTACGAGCTGCTGCGCGACGCCCACGAGCTCGTACCCGGCGTCAGCGAGCTGCAAATCGAGGAGCTGTCGGTCGGCCTACGTCCCGGCACGCCGGACAACGCTCCGGCGATCGGTCGCTGCCCCGTGCAGGGCCTGATCTGGGCGACCGGCCACTACCGCAACGGCATCCTGCTGGCCCCGCTCACGGCAGAGCTGGTGCTCGGCGTGCTCACCGGCGGCGAGGCCGACCCGCTGCTCGCGGCCTGCTCGCCCGAGCGCTTCTCCGCCTCAGCCGGCCCACCAACGGCGCCCACGGGGCCGCCACCAAGCACGGCCGGGGAGCCAAGCAAGCCTGCGGAGCCGGCCACGGCCGCCAAGGCGGTCCCATGATCGTGCTCAACGGACAGCGCGCGGACGTGCGCGCGGGCGAGAGCGTGGCGGGCTTGCTCGGCCGCCTGGGCCTGGAGACGGACGCGCGCGGCGTGGCGGTGGCGGTGGACGGCGAGGTCGTGCCCCGCGCCGCCTGGGACTCCTTCACGGTCCCCGAGGACGCGCGCGTGGAGGTGCTGACGGCGATGCAGGGAGGATGATCGGCAGATGGCCGACTCGCTGAGCCCTCCGCTGCACGCGACACGCGTCCTCGCAGCCGCTCCCGGGGACGCGGCGCTGGGCGCGGCGGACGCCGGCGAGGCGGCACGCGCCGAGGACGCGCCAGTTGCCGGCGGTGGCGAGCTGTTGACGATCGCGGGCAGGCAGATGCGCTCGCGGCTGCTGCTGGGCACGGGAGGCTTCCCGTCGCTCGAGCTGCTGGCGCGGGCGATCGCGGCGAGCGGCTGCGAGCTCGTGACGGTGGCGCTGCGGCGATTGGATCCCGCCCGCCCGGCGGGCGATGGCAAGCCCGGCGGGTCGCTGGTGGACGTGCTCGCCGCCGCGGGCGTGCAGCCGCTGCCGAACACCGCCGGCTGCTACACGGCGCGAGACGCGGTGATCACCGCGCGCATGGCGCGCGAGGCGTTCGGCACGGACTGGATCAAGCTCGAGGTGATCGGCGACGAGGACACGCTGCTGCCGGACGCGCCCGAGCTGCTGCGCGCGGCCGAGCAGCTGCTGGACGAGGGCTTCGTGGTGCTGCCGTACGCGACCGACGACCCGGTGCTGGCCCGCCGTCTTGCCGACCTCGGCTGCCCCGCGGTGATGCCGCTCGGCTCCCCGATCGGCAGCGGCATGGGCATTTGCAATCCGTACAACATCGCGCTGATCCGCGAGGCTGTGGACGTGCCGGTGGTCCTGGACGCTGGCATCGGCACGGCCTCCGACGCCGCGCTTGCGATGGAGCTGGGCTGTGACGCGGTGATGGCCGCGTCGGCGATCGCGCGCGCGCAGGACCCGGTGGCGATGGCGCGTGCGATGCGCGCGGCCGTGCACGCCGGACGCCTGGCGCGTGGCGCGGGACGCATCCCCCGCCGCAGCTACGCCACCCCCTCCACGCCCGAGGAGGGTCGCGCCGAGTTCCGCCCCGGCCGTGGCGCTCACGTCGACTGACGTCCCGCGCGCCGGCGC
>JASHYF010000141.1 GCA_030043235.1 Solirubrobacteraceae bacterium
CGCAGGGAGGCGATGTAGGCGGCGACACCGCTGGCGGAGCGGTGGTGATGTCGCCGGCCAAGCGCGTGAACCCGGACACCACCAACGGCGAAGGCGGCTTCGGATGGGACGTGCTCATCGGCTTCTATGAGGTGACGGCCTCGAAGCCGGGATGCGGCGCCGCCACGACCCGGCATTCGAAGCGCCTCCCCCGGCCACGGAATCGCAGCTCGTGCTGCATTGCGAAACGTAAGGCGGCCGGCGCGCCGCCCCAGCCTCAGGTCGCCGTCTCCGGCAGCCCGATCGCGTCGGACGCCTGTGAGCGCGCCACGGCGACCGACAGCGCGCGCACGTACGCGCGCGCGGCGGCGTCGATGATGTCCGTGGAGACGCCCTGGCCCGCGCCGGTGAAGCCGCCGACCTCGAGCACGACCGACACCTCGCCGAGCGCGTCCTGGCCCTCGGTGACCGCGCCGATGGTGAAGTCGCTGAGCACGGGGGCGATCCCGGTGGCGACGTTGATCGCCTGGAAGACCGCGTCGATGGGGCCGTCGCCGGTGAACGAGCCGCTGGCGGAGGAGCCGTCGGGGAGCGTGACGCTCACGCGCGCGTGCGGCGGGCGCAGCGAGGACGCCTCGGCCTCGAAGGACTCGAGCGTGTAGCCGGGGACCTCCTCGCGCAGCTCGTCGGTGACGAGCGCCTCGAGGTCCATGGCGGTGACGTGCTTCTTGCGGTCGGCGATCTCCTTGAAGCGCTTGAACGCGGTGTTCAGCGCCTGCCCGTCGAGCTCGAAGCCCATCTCCTGGAGCGCTTTGTTCAGCGCGTGGCGCCCGGAGTGCTTGCCGAGCACGATCGAGTTGGAGCGCAGGCCGACGGTGGTGGCGTCCATGATCTCGTAGGTGGTGCGCTCCTTGAGCACGCCGTCCTGGTGGATGCCGGCCTCGTGCGCGAACGCGTTGCGCCCGACGATCGCCTTGTTGGGCTGCACCTGGTAGCCGGTCAGGCGCGAGACGAGACGGCTCGTGCGGGCGATCTCGGTGGTGTCGATGCCCGTCCACAGTCCGAGGCTCGGCTCGCGGGTGCGCAGCAGCATCACGATCTCCTCGAGCGAGGCGTTGCCCGCGCGCTCGCCGATGCCGTTGACGGCGCACTCCACCTGGCGGCAGCCCGCTTCGAGCCCGGCCAGCGAGTTGGCGACGGCCAGCCCCAGGTCGTTGTGGCAGTGAACCGACACCGTCACGTCGCGCAGGCCGGGCACCAGCCGGTAGAGCTCTTCGAACATCGCGCGGTACTCGCCGGGCATCGTGTAGCCGACGGTGTCGGGGACGTTGATCGTGGTGGCGCCCTCCTCCAGGGCGATCTGGATCACCTCGGCCATGTAGGGCACGTCCGAGCGCGAGCCGTCCTCGGGGGAGAACTCGACGTCGTCGGTGTGCTCGCGCGCCTGCGCAACCGCCGCGCGCACCTGGCCCTTGACGTCCTCGCGCGTGGTCTGCAGCTTGCGCTCGATGTGGATGTCGCTGGTGGCGATGAACGTGTGGATGCGCGGGCGCTCGGAGTCCTTCACCGCCTGCCACGCCGCGTCGATGTCCTGCTTGGAGGTGCGCGCGAGGCCGCATATGACGGGGCCTTCGACCTCCCGGGCGATCGCCTGCACGGACTCGAAGTCGCCGGGTGAGGTGATCGGGAAGCCGGCCTCGATGACGTCCACGCCGAGGCGCGCGAGCTGGTGGGCGATCTCGAGCTTTTCCTGCCTGTTCAGCGAGATCCCCGGCGACTGCTCGCCGTCGCGCAGCGTGGTGTCGAAGATCCTGACGCGGGCGCTCTCCCGCTTCCCCGTATGGGACCCGTCCTCCCGATGCGGGGACGATGCCCCGCGGGCCTGTGCGGCCGCGCTGCGATCGCCGTCTGTGGCGCCGGTATGAGGGTCCCGGGTGCTCATGTCGTTCGTGCTCCTTCTGTGTCTCGCCTGCGTGCGCCCCCAGCGGGGCTGTGCCCCGGAGGGGTGCTTACCGTTCCTCTCTGTTGGGTATGCGGCTGCGCGGCCGCCACGCGCTATTCCCCCCGAAGGGGGAGCAGGGGAGAGAGAAGCGAGAGCTGAGACGACATCTCCCGCGGAGCTTAGCACCCACGCCGCGGCGGGGCCGGCGTGCGTTCTACGGCACGAGCACGACCTTGCCGAGATTTCGGCGCTCGGTGATCATGTTGTGGGCCGCGCCGGCGTCCTCGAAGCTGAAGCTCTCGGCCACGACAGGGGCGACGGTGCCGTCGTCGATCATCTGGCGCACCGGCCCGATCCACGGATCGAGCGTCCCGTGCTCCTTCCACAGGCTCACCATGTTCAACCCGATCACGGCCTTCGATTCGGAGATCTGCTTGACGAGGCTGAAACGGGGCATGCGCGCGATCGTGCGCAGCGCCGTGATCGCCTTGCGCCGCTCGCCGGCGACGGCTCCGGAGACGCCGAAGGCCACCAGGCGCCCGCCGGCGCGCAGCATCCCGTAGCTGCGACGCAGGCTGGCGCCGCCGATCGGGTCCATGATCAGGTCGAAGCTCGGCAGCCCCCGCTCCCAGCCGGGCTTGGTGTAGTCGATCGCGTGATCGACGCCGAGCTCGCGGATGCGGGCGTGCTTGCCGGGTGAGGCGGTCCCGTACACCTCCGCCCCTGCGCGCTTGGCGACCTGGGTGGCCGCGATTCCCACGCCTCCGCCGGCGGAGTGGACCAGGACGCGCTCGCCGGACTGCACGTTGCCGTAGGAGATCAGGGCCGCCCACGCCGTAGCGTAGTTGACGGGGATGGCCGCGCCCTGCTCGAACGTGAGCGAGTCCGGGAGCGCCACGACGTCACCCGAGGGGACCACGATCTGCGACGCGTAGCCCCCGAACATGGTGGCGGCGAACACGCGCTGGCCGACGCTCAGGGACGGGTGGGATTCCGAAACCCCCTCCCCCACCTCGAGGATCGTGCCGGCGACTTCATAGCCCACGACGCACGGCGTGTTGGGCGCGTCCGGATAGAGACCCAGCCGCGCCATCACGTCGGCGAAGTTGACCCCCGCCGCGGCCACCTCGATCCGCACCTCGCCGGGACCGGCGGCCGGGTCGGGGCGCTCCTGCACCTGAAGCACCCCCGGCCCCCCGTGCTTGGTGATCACCACCGCCCGCATCGGTGCGGCCACCCTACCCCGATCGCCTGCTCGCCGCTCAGTCGAGCTCCACCGACCAGCCCTGCTCGAAGCCCTCGGAGACGACGATCTCCTCGACCACTGCGCGGGGCACCGGCGCGTCGGTTGTCACGACCATCGCCGCGAGGCGATGGCCCCTCTCCGCCCGGCCCCCGCCGTCGCCGGTGGCTGGCGCCTCGAGCGGGGCTTCGGGGGTGTGACCGACGGTGGCCGAGGAGATGTTGATGCCGTGCGCGCCGAAGATCGTGCCCACCCTGCCGATCATGCCGGGCAGATCCTCGTAGCGGAAGACGGTCACGTACGGGGCGAGCTCGATCGTCAGGCGACGGCCCTGCACCTCGACGAGATGGGGCGCCTGCTGGGGGCCCATGCCGGTGCCGGCGACAGCCACCCGCTCGCCCCCGGCGATAACGGTCACACGGATCAGCTCGTTGAAGTCCTGCGCCTCCGAGACGGCCCTCTCCTCGAAGACGATCCCGCGCTGCTGGGCCATGGTGGGGGCGTTGACGAGGTTCACCTGCTCCTCGGTGCGGCCCTGCAGCGCGCCGACGATCACCGCGAGGCCGAGCAGGCGCGTGTCGAAGTCGGCGATGCGGCCGAGGAACGCGGCCTCGATGCGCTCGACGGAGCTGCCCTCGGCGAGCTCCATCGCCAGGCGCCCCAGCCGCCTTGCCAGCGGCAGGAACGGCCCGAGCATCTCCATGTCCTCGGCGCCGATCGCGGGGATGTTCACGGCCGTGGACACCACCCCGCCGGTCAGCGCGGCGACGACCTGCTCGGCGCTCTGGTAGCCGGCGCGGTCGGTCGCCTCCGCGGTGGAGGCGCCGAGGTGTGGGGTGACGACGACGTTGGGATAGCCGAACAGCGGATGCTCGGTCATCGGCTCGCTGGGGAACACGTCCAGCGCGGCGCCAGCCAGCTTGCCCGAGTCCAGCGCGTCCTTGAGCGCGTCTTCGTCGATCAGCCCGCCGCGGGCGACGTTCAGGACGCGCGCGCCCTCGCGCATCGCGGCGAACGCGCCGGCATCGACGAAGCCTTCGGTCTCGGGGGTCTTGGGCAGATGGATGGTGATGAAGTCGGCCTGCGCGTAGATCTCGGCGGGGCTGGCAGCCTTCTCCACGCCGAGCTCGCGGTAGCGCTCGGCGCTGACGAACGGGTCGAACGCGAGCACGTGCATGCCGAAGCCGCGCGCGCGCCCGGCGACGAGCTGGCCGATGCGCCCGAAGCCGAGGATGCCGAGCGTCTTCTCGTACAGCTCCACGCCGGAGAACTTCGAGCGCTCCCACTTGCCGGCGGTGAGCGAGGCGTACGCCTGCGGGATGTTGCGCGCGAGCGCCAGCAGCAGCGCCATCGTGTGCTCGGCGGCCGTCACGACGTTCGACTCGGGCGCGTTGGCCACGACGATCCCGCGCTGCGTGGCGGCGTCGACGTCCACGTTGTCCACGCCCACCCCCGCGCGCCCGATCGCCTTCAGGCGAGCGGCGCGCGCGATCAGCTCGGCGGTCATCTTTGTCGCCGAGCGGATCACGATCCCGTCGTACGCGCCGATGCGCTCGGCGAGCTCCTCCTCGCTCCAGTCGATCCCGAGATCGACGTCGAAGTGCTCGCGCAGCAGCGCCACCCCGGAGTCGCCGATCTGCTCCTTGACGAGCACCTTCGCCCGGCCGTTCATGACGACCCGCATGGACGCGTGGGGCAAGCCGGGCAAGGACGCAGAGAGCGTGGCGTACCGAAGCCGGGAGACACTCGCCTGACGGCTCGCATCCCCGTTTCGGCCAGCACGCGAGCGATCGAGGACGCCGATCCGGCGCCGCCATGCGTGTTCATGCGGCGAGCCTCTCGACCACCCAGTCGATGCACGCGGTGAGCGCCTGCACGTCGGCGGTCTCGACGGCGGGGAACATGCCGATGCGCAGCTGGTTGCGCCCGAGCTTGCGGTAGGGCTCGACGTCGACGATGCCGTTGGCGCGCAGCGTGGCCGCCACCGCGGCGGCGTCGAGCTCATCGCCGAAGTCGATCGTGCCGACGACCAGCGAGCGCTTGGCGGCCTCGGCGACGAACGGCGTGGTGTAGGGGGTGCGCTCGGCCCAGCCGTAGAGGTGCTCCGAGGAGGCGCGCGTGCGCGCCACGCACCACGCGAGGCCGCCGCCGTCGAGCATCCAGCGGATCTCCTCGGCGAGCAGGAACAGCGTGGCCACGGCGGGCGTGTTGTAGGTCTGGTCCTTCATCGAGTTCTCGAGCGCGGTGTGCAACGAGAGGAACTCGGGGATCCAGCGGCCCTCGGCCGCGTGCAGCTCGGCGATCCGCTCCTGCGCGGCCGGGCTGAGCAGCGCGAGCCACAAGCCTCCGTCGGCGGCGAAGCTCTTCTGCGGCGCGAAGTAGTAGGCGTCGGCCTGAGAGACGTCCACCGGCAGGCCGCCCGCGCCGGAGGTCGCGTCGATCGCGACGAGCGCATCCTGCGCCGGGCCCGCGCCGGCGCCCACCCGCACCACCGGCGTCATCACGCCCGTGGAGGTCTCGTTGTGCGCCCACGCGAGCAGGTCCGCGCCGTGCTCCCCCTGCGGGGACGACGCGGCGGCCGTCGCGAGCTCAGCCGGGTCGGGCGCGTCGCCGGGGCCGGCCTTGACGATCAGCGACTCCGCGAGGAACGGCGCGCCGGTGGTGACCGCGGCGAACTTCTGGGAGAACTCGCCGAAGCTCAGGTGCGCGGCGCGCTCGCGTACGAGCCCGCAGGCGGCGGCGTCCCAAAAGGCGGTCGCGCCCCCGTTGCCGAGCGCCACCTCATAGCCCTCGGGGAGCGCGAACAGCTCGCGCAGGCCCGCGCGGATCGCCCCCACGAGCGCCTTCACCGGCTGCTGGCGGTGCGAGGTTCCCATCACCGCGGCGCCCTCGCCCGCCAGGCGCGCGAGCGCCTTGGGGCGGACCTTCGAGGGCCCGCAGCCGAAGCGCCCGTCGGCGGGCTTCAGCTCGCCGGGGATGACCAGCGGCGCTTTCTCTGTAAGGGGGCTCGTCGTCATGTGGGCTCCTCCCTCTTGAGGTTGGTCTGTGCCGAGAGTGCCCAGGCGCGCGGCGGTGCTCGATCGTCGCTTCCCGGTGGTTAGCTCCACCCGAGCGCCAGTCGCGACGACGAAGGCGAGTGTAGCGAACGACGCCGGCCCGTGGCCGACGACAGCGGTGCTGTGGCGAACTGCACATCGCCGCCGGCGCGCGCGCACCGTCAGCCGCGCCAGAGCGCCTGTCTGCGCACGACGGTGGCGGTCCAGCCGCCGGGCAGGCGCGTGGCGGCCACGCCGGCGGGCTGGTCGGACACAGATGCCTCGCGCACGAGCAGGCAGAACTCGGCTGCCGGGCCAAGCACGAGCTGGCGGCGCCACAGGCTCGCGTGCCGCGGGTCCATGCCGTCGCCGAGCATCTCACCCAGCCCCGGGCGCCGATCGCCCAGCGGGCGGGCGACCCAGATCGCCACGTTGGCCTCGCCGAGCGGCGCAGCCAGCTCGCCCGTGTCCGGGCGGCAGCCCTCGATGAGCGCGTACAAACCTCCCGCGCCGCCGCCGAAGCGCCTTGCTGCCTCGTCGTGAGCAGAGCGGTGGCCATGACCTACGGCGGCCTCGTTGAGAACCCCGAGCGCGGTGAAGTCGTCGAGCAGGTACCAGTCCTCGTAGGGCGCGCGCGCGGCCGGCGCGGCGTCCCCGGGCGAGGCCCACGGGAGCTCGTCGAGCTTGAACAGGGCCGAGCAGCGCAGGCCCAGCGGGCGCGAGTGGGCGAGCGAACGGTGGAAGGCCAGCTGCGCGTGCTCGTAGGCATCCGCGGCGACGCCTTCGCGCGGACCGTGCCAGAAGATGTAGGCGAGCACGGGGCCGAGCGCGATCGATCTAGAACGAGGGCTTGATCCAGTCCATGTGCGAGCGCAGCTCGGCGCCCACGTGCTCGACCTGCGTGTCGGCCTGCTCGGCGCGCATGCGCTTGAAGCTCTCCTGGCCGGCACGGTTCTCGGCGATCCACTCGCGCGCGAAGTCGCCCGACTGGATCTCCTGCAGGATCTTGCGCATGCTGGCGCGCGTCTCCTCGGTGATCACGCGCTTGCCGCGCGTGTAGTCGCCGTACTCCGCGGTGTTGGAGATCGAGTAGCGCATCCCCGCGAGCCCCTTCTCGTACATGAGATCGGCGATCAGCTTGAGCTCGTGCAGGCACTCGAAGTACGCCATCTCGGGGTCATAGCCGGCGTCCACGAGGGTCTCGAAGCCGGCCTGCACGAGCTCCGATGCGCCGCCGCACAGCACCGCCTGCTCGCCGAACAGGTCTGTCTCCGTCTCGTCCTTGAAGGTGGTCTCGATCACGCCGCCGCGCGTGCAGCCGATGCCCTTCGCGTATGCGAGCGCGAGCGCGCGCGCGTTGCCGCTGGCGTCCTGCGCGACCGCCACGAGGCCGGGCACGCCACTGCCTTCGGTGAACTGGCGGCGCACGAGATGGCCGGGCCCCTTCGGCGCGACCATCGCCACGTCCACGCCGGCCGGCGGCTCGATCTCCTTGTAGTGGATGGAGAAGCCGTGGCCGAAGAGGATCATGTTGCCTGCGGCGATGCCGTCGCGGATCTCCGCCTCCCACACCTGGCGGTGCAGCTCGTCGGGGAGCAGGATCATCACGAGATCGCCACGGCTTGCGGCCTCGACCACCGGCAGCACCTCCAGGCCCTGCTCGCGCGCCTTGGCCACCGAGGCGGAGTCCGCGCGCAGACCGACCACGACCTCGACGCCCGAGTCCTTGAGGTTGAGCGCGTGCGCGTGGCCCTGGGAGCCGTAGCCGATGATGGCGACGGTCTTGCCGTCGAGGAGGCTGAGGTCCGCTTCGTCGTCGTAGATCATGCGCCGCAGGCTATCTCAGCTCAGGCGCTCGGGCCGTGCCGCACGTGTGCTGGAGCGGGGCGTGTGTGTGCCGCGGCGATGCGCCGCGCGGGCCGCGCGCAGATCACGCGCTCGCGGAGGCGACGAGCGTGCGCGCGGGTATCTCCAGCGTGCCGTCGTGCGAGGTGTAAGTGGCGAAACGCTCGGCGAGCGACGCCTCGATCGCCGCGATCTCGTCCGCCGGCCGCGCGAGCACGGCATCGTGGAAGGCGCGCGAGAGGTCGAGCGTCGTCTCCCAGAACTCGGCGAAGCTGCGCTGGGCGCGCGTGAGCTCCAGCGCCTCCACGCGCGCCTCCACGAATCCCGCCTGCTCGAGCAGCTCCGTGAGCCGCTGGGCGCTGCCGAGCGCGAACGGCCCCGGCGAGGGCGAGGCGCATGGATCGGAGCCCAAGGCGCCCGCGGGCGCGAGGCCGCGCTCGATGAGCTCGCGCGCGGGAAGCGACGCCCACGGGTTGTGCTCGATTGCGTCCCACACGGCCAGCGCCACGCGCCCGCCCGGGCGCAACACCCGTCGCGTCTCGGCCAGCGCGGCGGCGGGGTCGGCCATCAGCATGTAGCCCCAGCGGCACAGCACGGCGTCGACGCTCGCGAGCGGGAGGTCGATCCATTCCGCGCCCAGGACCTGGAACTCGACGTTGCTCAGGCCGAGCTCCTGCGCGCGCGAGCGGGCGGCCTCGAGCATTCGCTCGGCCTGGTCGGAGATGATCACCCCGCCGAGCGGGGCGACGAGCCCGGCGGCGAGCATCGCCGTCTCCCCCATGCCGGCGGCGAGCTCCAGCACCCGCTGCCCGGGCCGCGGGGAGATCGCGTCGATCATCCAGTGCGAGACGGGGGCGGCGAACTCACGCATCCTCTCCCCCTGTCGCGCCCAGCCGGG
>JASHYF010000142.1 GCA_030043235.1 Solirubrobacteraceae bacterium
AGTGCTCGAGCACGTGACCGTCGCCGACGTGGCCGCGGGCAGGCTCCCGAAGGAGGTGCTCGCGCTGACGCGCCACGAGGAAGCGTGGCAGACGCGCTAGCGCGCGCGTGGGTGCGAGAGGCTCCGCAGCCGCGCGACGATTGAGCACGACCGTCGCAGATGGCCGGCGGCGTGTTTCGGCCGGACGCGGATACGGCTACTATCGTGATCGGCGGGGTGGCGGGACCTTTGAAGGTGGAGACGAGCCCTGTTTGAGCCACTGAACAGCCAAAGGCGGGAGTCGGGCGAGTTCCTGCATCCGGGCCTTGCGTGGGTTACGCTGTCAAGGGCCACGGCAAGCCGGCCGTCGAGGCATGCCCAGCCCGATGACGCCGGCTCGCGCCGAGGCACTACGACCGAACGCGGATAGCCACCGCGGCCGTCCGCCCTCACGCAAAAGGAGACCCACGACCATGTCAGCTCCGCCCACAGCCGTATCGTCCGACTCCAGCCCGGCGGCCACGGGCGCAGCAGCCGGCACGGCGAGCACCGAAGCAGCCAGCCAGGACGTTACGTTCTCGTTGGCGCTGACCCAGGATCAGAAGGACATCCGCGAGTGGGTGCACGGGTTCGCCGCCGACGTCGTGCGCCCGGCGGCGCACGAGTGGGACGAGAAGGAGCAGACGCCGTGGCCGATCATCCAGGAGGCGGCGAAGATCGGGCTGTACGGCTTCGAAGGGCTCGCCCAGTTCTTCGCCGACCCGACCGGCCTGATGCTGCCGATCGTCAACGAGGAGCTGTTCTGGGGCGATGCCGGGATCGGCATGTCGATCATGGGCACCGCGCTGGCCGTGGCCGCGATCTTCGGCCAGGGCTCCGGCGAGCAGATCGGCGAATGGATCCCCCGCTGCTTCGGCACGCAGGAGGAGGTGAAGGTTGCCGCGTTCTGCGCATCGGAGCCGAACGCCGGGTCGGACATCTCAGGGGTGCGCACGCGCGCGAAGTTCGATGAGGCGGCAGGCGAGTGGGTGATCAACGGCCAGAAGGCGTGGGCGACGAACGGGGGGATCGCGGACGTGCACGTGATCATCGCGACCGTCGATCCGGAGCTCGGGGCGCGTGCCCATGCCGCATTCGTGGTGCCGATGAGCGAGGCCAAGGGCATCTCGCAGGGCACGAAGGTCAAAAAGCACGGGCTGCGCGCGTCGCACACCGCGGACGTGTTCCTCGACGATTGCCGCGTGCCCGCCGCGCACGTGCTCGGCGGCAAGGACAAGCTCGACGAACGTCTCGCGCGCGTGCGCGAGGGCAAGAAAGCGAAATCACAGGCGGCGATGCAGACGTTCGAGGCCTCGCGCCCGACGGTCGCCGCACAGGCCCTCGGCATCGCCCGCGCGGCCTACGAGTACGCCCTGGAGTACGCCAAGGAGCGCGAGCAGTTCGGCCGCAAGATCATCGAGAACCAGGCGATCGCGTTCACGCTCGCGCGCATGAAGCTGGAGATCGACGCAGCTCGCCTGCTCGTGTGGCGCGCCTCGTGGATGGGCAAAAACCGGATCCCGTTCGAGCATGCCGAGGGCTCGATGAGCAAGCTGAAGGCCGCGGAGGTCGCCGTGTGGGTGACCGAGCGCGCGATCCAGATCCTCGGCGGCAACGGCTACACGCGCGAGTTCCCGGTCGAGCGCTGGCACCGAGACGCGAAGATCTACGACATCTTCGAGGGCACCACCGAGATACAGCAGCTGGTGGTCGCCCGCGCGATCTCGGGGATGTACATCAAGTAGCTTTGTAGAGCCAAATCTTGAGGAGTTGGCGCTGACGTAGAGGCGCTCTGCGAGGGTGCTCATCCAAGCTGCAGCAGACGCCTCGCGCCAGTTTTCGCGCCAGTTCCTGCGCGGCCATCCTCGTGACTGGCGTCGCGCGGCGGCAGTCGAGTGCGCCTTCTGTCGGCGCACCTGCGTGGCTCGTGGCGCCAGTGGTGCCGCTCTGAATGGCGACGACGCCATGATTCCCCAGGATTTCCCGACTCGGAACCCCGCAACCCGAGCGGACCTCGTGCTTCTGCAGGCAACGCCAGCTAACTGGAGCGAACTCGACGCGCTGTCAGCTACTCATAATCGGTAGGTCGCAGGTTCGAGTCCTGCCGGGCCCATGACGAAAACGCCTGCAAACGGGACGGAAAGCAGCCTATCATGCGTCTGGGACGGCGCGCCATCTTTCCCTACATCTTTCCCCAGCGGTCGTCTCGCGGTCGTCGGGGCTTGTATCGAGCGTCTTCGGCGGCGTCATGTGGGGCACGCCAGATCGCGAGGTGGCCGAGCGCTCGACGCAGAATCCGTTGGCCGGTTCGGCTGCCTTGGGGTCTATACCCGCATGGAAGCAACAACAACATCAGAGGCTCCGCTCCAGCAGGACAGGCTGCTTCGCCCGGATCAGGCCGCTTGGTATCTCAACGTCAGGACGAGCTGGGTATACGAGGCCGTGAGGACGGGCCGCTTGCCGTGCCATCGGGTCGGCCGGCACATCCGCTTCACGCGCTCCATGCTCGACGAGTGGCTCGCTGAGCAGCCGAGGCGGTAGGTACGGAAAGCCCCTGGGCTATCGGCTATCCGCGATCGGGAAACGATTATTGGCTTGCGAGCGTTACGGATCATTCCGTGGGGCATCCTTTGATGGTGATGCCCACGCTCTACCTCCTGCGCCACGCAAAGTCGAGTTGGGCGGACGCGACCGAAGCGGACCACGATCGCCCGCTGGCACCGAGGGGTCGCCGCGCATCGCAGGAGATCGCCGAGTACCTACGAAGGGAGCGGATTACGCCGACGCTGGTGCTGTGTTCCTCGGCGACGCGTGCCCGCGAGACGCTGGAGGGGATAGCCGGCGGTTTTGACACGGAGGCTCAGGTGCACGTTGAGATCGAGCCTGCGCTCTACGCGGCCTCCGCCGGCGAACTACTCGCGAGGCTCCGCGACGTGTGGGGCGAAGTCGAGTCGGTGATGTTGATTGGCCACGACCCCGCCATCCGCGAGCTGGCTCTGAGTCTCGCCAGCGACGGGGCTCTTGTCGCGCGGCTCAGGGAGAAGTTCCCCACCGCGGCGCTCGCGACCCTGAGCTTTCGCGGCCGCTGGCGGAGCCTTGCTCCAGGCGCCGCGCAGCTCGTTGCCTTCGTCAAGCCGGGGGAGCTCGACAGCCAGTCGACGGGCGCGGGCGGGCGCTAAGCGATACGCCGCTCTGCCTCCCGGTTCGCTCAGCTGGCCGACGCTGTGCCTCAATGTGGGTGCGCAGCACCGCGCGGGTGGTCTCCCAAGCGCCGCTCCAGTTCCAGGATCTGCCGGGTGGTGCTCAGCACCGTGTCCGGGTTGAGGCTCATCGAGTCGATGCCGACCTGGACCAGGTACTCGGCCATGTCGGGGTAGTCGGACGGCGCTTGGCCGCATAGCCCGGAGTGGATGTGGTTGCGCCGGCATCCCTCGACGGCCAGGCGGATCATCTCCTTGACGCCCTCGTCGCGCTCGTCGTAGTCGAAGGCGACGATCTCGCTGTCGCGGTCGACCCCCAGGGTGAGCTGCGTGAGGTCGTTGGAGCCGATCGAGAAGCCGTCGAAGCGCTCGGCGAACTGGTCGATGAGGATGACGTTGTTGGGGATCTCGCACATCGCATAGACCTGAAGGCCGTTGTCGCCGCGCGCAAGGCCGAGCTCGGCCATCCGCGCCAGGACCTGGTCGGCCTCGCGGACGCGGCGCACGAAGGGCAGCATGAGGATGACGTTGGTGAGCCCCATCTCCTCGCGCACGCGCTTCATCGCCCGGCACTCCAGGGCGAAGCCCTCGGTGTAGGAGGGATGGGCGTAGCGCGAGGCGCCGCGGAAGCCGAGCATCGGGTTTGCCTCATCGGGCTCGAAGCCGGCGCCCCCGATGAGGGTTGCGTACTCGTTGGTCTTGAAGTCAGACATGCGCACGACCACCGGCTTGGGCCAGAACGCCGC
>JASHYF010000143.1 GCA_030043235.1 Solirubrobacteraceae bacterium
GAGGTGGTGACGGAGCTCTCGAAGGTCAAGGGCGAGCCCGAGTGGATGGCGGAGAAGCGGCTGAGGTCGCTGGAGATCTTCGAACGCAAGCCGATCCCCCAGTGGGGCGTCGACCTCTCCGGCCTGAATCTCGACGACCTCGTGCTGTACTCCCCGCCGACGGCCGGTCGCTACAACAGCTGGGACGAGGTCCCGGCGGAGATGAAGCAGACCTACGAGGACCTCGGCATCCCCCAGGCCGAGCGCGAACACCTCGCCGGCGTGGTGGGAGTGTGGCGCCAGGAGCCGGTGTACGAGGGGTTGAAGGAGGAGTACCGCAAGCTGGGGATCCTCTTCTGCTCGATGGACACGGCAGTGCGCGAGTACTCGGAGCTCGTGCAGCGCTACTTCATGAACAAATGCGTGCCCCCGCAGGACAACAAGTTCTCGGCGCTCCACGGGGCGGTGTGGTCGGGCGGCTCGTTCCTGTACGTGCCCAAGGGCGTGAAGGTGGACCTGCCGCTGCAGGCGTACTTCCGCATGGAGGGCGCCGGCGAGGGCACCTTCGAGCACACGCTGATCGTCGCCGACGAGGGCTCGGACGTGAACTACATCGAGGGCTGCCATCCCGCCGGCGAGCAGGTCGTGGTCGGCGACCGCTGGGTCAACATCGAGAGCCTCCAACCCGGCGACTTCGTCGTGGGCGACGACGGGCGCAAGCACGAGGTGCGCGCGGCGATGTGCCGCCACCACAAGGGCAAGATGGTCACGATCACGCCGCTGTCGAAGTACAACAGCTTCGAGCTCACGCCGAACCACCCGGTCAAGATCGTCCGGCGCGAGCTCGTTCGCAACGAGGCCAACCCGCGCGACGGCTGGCTGCCGCAGGTCTCCACCAAGCGACTGCTGGCCGCCACGCCCGAATACATCCCCGCGGGCGAGGTTCGCAGGGGCGACTTCCTCGTGTTCCCGCGCGTGAAGCCCACGAGCGCGGCCGCGTACTCGCAGGACGAGCTGCGACTGCTGGGGTACTACCTGGCCGAGGGCTCGGCGTTCGTGCACGAGAAGCTCAACCAGCCAGTCGTGAGCTTCTCGTTCAGCTCCGAAGAGACCGAGCTCGTGGCGGAGTTGCAGCGGCTGATCAAGGCCGTCACCGGCAAGACGAGCTACGTCGTCGCCGACAAGCGGTCGCGAGGTGTAACGGTGACGGTCTACTCGCGCGAGCTCATGGACACGTGCGTCGAGGCGTGCGGCAAGGGCGCCGCCACCAAGCGACTCTCGCCCGAGCTCGTCGAGTGTGACAGCGACGCGCTCGCGCCGCTGCTCGACGCGTACTTCGCCGGCGATGGCAACGTGCTGGAGCGCCCCGGCGGCGCGGCACCGCTGCACCGCGCCTCGACCGCGTCGGAGACGCTCGCGTGCCAGCTGCAGGAGATCCTCGCGCGCGGCGGGCACTTCGCGAGCATCGCCCTTCGCAAGGGCGGCGAGGACGTTATCGGCGAGCGCAAGATAACGCGCGGCGACCAGTTCATCATCACCTACACCCCGGCGCGCACGAAGGGCGAGGTTCGCATCACCGACGAGCACTTCCTCGTCCCGGTCAAGGACGTGACGAGCGAGGACTACGACGACATGGTCTTCAACATCGAGGTCGAGGGCGTCAACTCCTATCTGGCGCGCGGGTTTGCCGTGCACAACTGCACCGCGCAGACCTACTCGGTCAACTCCATGCACTCGGCGGTGGTGGAGATCTTCGTGCACGAGGGCGCCAAGGCGCGCTACACGACCGTGCAGAACTGGTCCAAGGACGTGTACAACCTCAACACCAAGCGCGCTGTCGTGGACGCCCACGGCACCGTCGAGTGGGTGGGCGGCTCGATGGGCGCGAAGTACGTGATGCTCTACCCGGGCTCGTTCCTGATGGGCGAGGGCGCGCGCGCGGACCATCTGAACGTGGGCGTGGCCTCGGGCGGCGTGCACAAGGACACCGGCGCGAAGGTCGTGCACCTGGCGCCGAACACCACCTCGAACATCCTCGCCAAGTCGATCTCCAAGGACGGCGGCATCATGGGCTATCGCGGGCTGGTGAAGATGGGCCGCAACTCCTCGGGCTCGAAAGCGCGCGTGCAGTGCGACGGGCTGATGATGGACGGGCGCTCGCGCTCGGACACGTGGCCGGACATCCAGATCCAGAACCCGAACGTGACGGTCGCACACGAGGCGACCGTGGGGCGCATCTCCGACGACCAGCTCTTCTACATGGGCTCGCGCGGCTTCACCGAGGACGAGGCGGCGGCGATGATCGTGAACGGCTTCATCGAGCCGGTGACGAAGGAGCTGCCGATGGAGTACGCGGTGGAGCTCAACCGCCTGATCCAGTTGGAGATGGTCGGCTCCATTGGATGATCCCTCAGGGGATCGCGAGCCCACGGTCACCGTGGTCGGCGGCGGCGGCCGAGGCGCGTGACACGCGCGCCGGTTGACACGATCGTCGCCCCGCTGTTCCCGCGGGGCCTGCCGTGGGTGAACGCGCCGGCGGGGGGCGTCAGCGCGATCCAGCGCGGGCGCCCGATGCTGGTGGAGTTCTGGGACTTCTGCCGTCCGAGCTCGATGCGAACGCTGCCGTACGTGAAGGCATGGCACGAGCGCTACGGGCCGGCGGGCCTGCGGGTGATCGGCGTGCACTGCCCGGGCTTCGAGGCCTCGCGCGCGGAGCAGGCGGTGAGGGACGCGGTGGCGCGCCTGGGGATCGAGCACCGGGTGCTGATCGACAGCGAGCTGGAGGTGTGGCGGGAGTACGAGAATCTGGGCTGGCCGGCGCGCTACCTGTTCGACGGCCACGCGCGCCTGTTCGACTACCACTACGGCGAGGGCGCATACGCGGACACGGAGCTCGCGATTCAGGAGCTCGTGGACGTGCGCCTCGAGCCGCTCGAGCCGCTGCGTCCGGAGGAGGTCCCGGGCGCGCTCCTCGAGCCACAGACGGAAGACCAGGCGGGCGCATACTCGGGCCGCTATGAGGCGGGAGGCGTGTGGGCGGTGCTCGACGGCGCGGGCACGGTGACGGTGAACGGCGGGGAGGCGCCGGGCGGGCGCGAGCTGACGGTGGCCCATCCGGGGGCGTATCCGCTGATAGAGCACGAGCGCCACACGGTGAGCGAGCTGCACATGGAGATCGGCGCGGGCGTGAGATGCCTTGCGACGTGCTTCACGCCCGGCATCGCCCCGTGAGTGAGCGGCCGGAGCTATCGAGCTCGCGGACCACGAGCGGACAGCGGTGCGGCGCGCCGTCGCGATCAGGCTCCGCTGGCGCGTCGCCTCACGTCTGGAACGAGTGCACGATTTCGCCCATCTGCCCGGCGGCGCGGTTGGCCCCGCCGCGTAGCGCGATGTCTATCTCGTACGCCGCGTTTCTGGTGGAGATCACAACCTCGCTCTGCACGAGCCCGTGCCCGGCGCGCTCGAACGTGTAAACCCACGCCGGGCCCGCCAGCGTCCTGGTCGTCCCGGTGCTCAGAAGCTTGAAGTCGCTGAAGCGACTGCTGAGGGACTTGGTGAGCTGGGCTGACAGCGTCGAAAGCGACTGCGTCAGCGGCTTCTTGGGTCGCACGAGCAGCAGCACCTTGCCGCCTTCCGCGATGAGGCCGGCGGCGGGCCGGCCGGCGACCCTCGCCAATTGCGCGGCCGTCAGCTGCGTCCAGTCGCGCGGGTAGTGCAGGATGAACGGCGCCTGGCCGGACACCGACAGCGTTCCTGGCTGCTTCAGCCCCGCTTGCGCCTGGGCGGCGGCCCGTGCCGTCGCCGGCGCCTGGATGTGCGTCACTTTCGACCCCGTGAACACCCCCGCGGCCAGGAGCGCAAGGACGAGGGCGAGGGCGAGGCCTGCCGCGCCAGCGACCGCCGCCTCGCGCATACGGCGATTGGAGCGGCCCGGACTGTGGCGGGCCGGCGCCGCCCCGTCGCTGCGAGGAGGCACGTAGCCCGGGAGGGGGCCGGCCGCCGCCCCTGTTGGGGCGGGCGGAGGAGGAAGCGGAGGCGCGGAAGGCGCGCTCATGGCCGCTGTGGGCCACCGAGAGCCAAAATCCTGAGTGCTCGTTGTCATGTCAGCTACCAAGGATCCTTTGTCGCGAACGGCAGGGACGTTTGAGCGCAGCTGTCAGTGCGGTCACTCCGGTTGTTCGCCACGCGCCATCCGTTTCCTGCACCGCCCGTTGCAATCCGGCCGTCACCGTTTCGCGCTGGTCGTGCGACGCCATCGGCGTCCGCGACGACGGGCAGCCCGCCGGCGGCATCCACGCTCTCGAGCTACGGTCCGAGATCGGGTATCTTGGGATCGTCCGTGGGCGACTGCTTACCGGTTGGTACAGGCTCATCCGTCCTCCTCACAGTTTCTCGAACGTGAATTTGTGCAGCGACATGTGTTCGAATTTTGCTTCGAACGTCGTCGATTTCGCGACTATGAACGAGAAGGACCCAGACGTTAGCTCACTTGCGAGTTTCGACTGTTTCCATTCGTCGACCAGGACGCCATCGACTTCGATTTTCATCGTGGATTCTTTTTCTGCTTCGCCCTCCCAGTAGAGATTCACGATCGTCGGGCCGGTCGTACTCGGCGTCACCGCTTTCGCAGTTTCGAGTTCTTTCGCGGCTTCAGGTTTGGCCGCGATTTCCGTGGCCGCTTCTTCCTTGAGTTCCGTTTTGTTGAGCTTTGCCCGCGTGACTGCTTCGCTCGCGAGCTGGGTAGCCGTCAGCGTTTCTTTCACGATGTCGCCGGCTTCAATGCCTTCCGGTTTGATCTCTTCATGGGTCAGCTTTTCTTTTTCAAGGCGGTTCGGTTCGAGCGATTCTTTTTTGACCTTGCCGTTCGTGACGGCTTCCGTGCCTATCTTGATTTCTTCGACGGCGCCACTGGCGAGGTTGAACGCCTGGACCGTTTCTTTGGCTATCTTGCTGGTGGAGCTGGAGCCGCCCGTCACGGCTTCGGCTTTGATCTTCGCCGTTTCGACAGCTTCCGAGGCCAGCTTTTCTCCCGTCACGGCGGCGGACGCGAGGTTGAACGGCTCGATCGTTTCTTTGGCGATCTTGCTGGTCGAGCTGGAGCCGCCTGTGACGGCTTCGGCTTTGAGCTTTTCTTCGGTCACCGCTCCCGCGCCGAGCTTGACGGCCGTCACTGCTCCGGAGGCCAGCTGGCCCGCGGTGATCGTTTCACTCAGGATCTTCACCGCAGAAACCGCTTCGTTCTTTATCTTGGCCGTTTCCACGGCTTCGCCTTTCAGCTTCCCCCCGGTGACGGCTTCGCTCAGGATCTTCGCTGTTTCAACGGATTCTTTGCCGAGCTTGCCGGCCGTCACCGCTTCTCCGGCGATCTTTTCGCTGGTGACGGCGCCGGGAGAGAGCTGAGATTCGGTGATCGTCTGGTTCGCGATCTTCGCAGCCGTCACCGCTTCGTTTTTCAGCTTGCCTTCAGAGACCGCTTCAGCGGCCAGCTTTTCTTCCGTCACCGCCCCGTTCTTCAGCTTCGCGGTTTCTACTGATTCTTTGCCGAGCTTGGCGGCCGTCAGGGCTTCGCCAGCGATCTTTTCGGCAGTGACAGCGTTGGCGGCCAGCTGGGTCGCGGTGATCGTTTCTTTCGCGATCTTCGCGGCGGAGACCGCTTCAGCGGCAAGCTTCCCTTCCGTCACAGCTTCAGCGGCGAGCTTCCCAGCCGTAACCGCTTCAGAAGCCAGCTTGCCGGCCGTCACCGCCGCAGAGCCCAGCTTCCCTTCCGTCACCGCTTCGTTTTTCAGCTTCGCTGTTTCGACAGATTCTTTTGCGAGCTTCGGGGCGCTCACGGCTTCCCCGGCGATCTTTTCAGCGCTCACGGCGGCGACAGCCAGCTGAGACGGGGTGATCGTTTCTTTCGCGATCTTCGCCGCAGAGACCGCTTCGTTCTTCAGCTTCCCTTCCGAGACCGCTTCATGAGCCAGCTTCCCTTCCGTCACCGCTTCGTTCTTCAGCTTCGCGGTTTCAACGGATTCGTTGCCGAGCTTGCCGGCCGTCACGGCTTCCCCCGCGATCTTTTCGGCGGTCACAGCGCCGGCGGCGAGCTGCGACGCGGTGATCGTTTCTTTCGCGATCTTCGCGCCAGTCACAGCGCCGGCGGCGAGCTTCGACGCGGTAATCGTTTCCGTCGCGATCTTCGCCGCGGAAACCGCTTCAGAGGCCAGCTTCGCTTCCGTCACTGCGCCAGCCGCCAACCTTTCTTCCGTCACCGCTTCATGGGCCAGCTTCCCTTCCGTGACCGCTTCGGCGCCCAGCTTTTCTTCGGTGACCGCTTCATCGGCCAGCTTTTCTTCGGTCACCGCTTCGTTCGCCAGCTTTGCCGTGTCGACGGATTCTTTGCCCAGCTTCCCGGTCGTCACGGCTTCGCCCGCGATCTTTTCGGGAGCGACGGCGCTGGCGGCGAGCTGTGACGCGGTGATCGTTTCTTTTGCGATCTTCGCCGCAGAAACCGCTTCGGGGGCCAGCTTTCCTTCGGTCACCGCTTCGGGTGCCAACTTCCCTTCCGTCACCGCTGCGGGCGCCAGCTTCGCCGTCGTCACCGCTTCGTTCTTCAACTTCGCCGTTTCGACGGATTCTTGAGCGAGCTTCCCGGCGGTCAGCGCTTCCCCTGCGATCTTTTCGGCAGTGACGGCGCCGGAGGCGAGCTGCGACGCGGTGATCGTTTCTTTCGCGATCTTCGCGGCGGAAACCGCTTCGAACGCCAGCTTGCCCGTCGTCACCGCTTCGGACGCGAGCTTCCCCGTTGTCACGGCTTCGCTCGCGAACTTTTCGGCAGTGACCGCGCCAGCGGCCAGCTGCGCCGCGGTGATCGTTTCTTTCGCGATCTTCGCCGCAGAGACGGCTTCGTTCTTCAGCTTCCCTTCCGTCACCGCTTCAACGGCCAGCTTCCCCGAGGTCACCGCTTCGTTCTTCAACTTCGCCGTTTCGACAGATTCTTGACCGAGGCGGCCGGCCGTCACCGCGTCGGTCGCGATCTTGTCGGTGCCAACAGCGCCGTTGGCCAGTTGAGCCGCGGTGATCGTTTCCTTGGCGATCTTCGCCGCGGAGACGGCTTCCGCTGCGAGCATTGCTTCGGTCACCTGTTCGGGCGCGATTTCCACGCCTTTGCCCGGTTTGCCTTCGGCGCCCGTTTCGCCTTTGACACCCTGCGGTCCCTGTTTGCCTTCCGCGCCCGTTTCGCCCCTGGCGCCCTGCGGACCCGGTTTGCCTTCCGGCCCGGTGGCGCCCGTATGGCCTTCCGCTCCCGCCGAACCCGTATGGCCTTCAGGCCCGGCGGGGCCCGGGTGGCCTTCCTTGCCTTCGGGGCCAGCGGCGCCCGCGGGACCTTGCTTTCCCTGGGGTCCGGTTGCCCCGGTTTCGCCCCGCGGACCCCGCAGGGGGGTCTTGCGTTTTGCCTGTCGGCCGACAAGACGCACCGTCTCGACCGGGCTGACGGGTTCGATGCGCTCGGGTAGCACCGGC
>JASHYF010000144.1 GCA_030043235.1 Solirubrobacteraceae bacterium
TGCGCGCGCTCACGCGCCCGGTGATCGCCGCCGCGCGCTGAGCGGCCTGTGTCGCAACCCGCCGCACGTATCGCGCCGGCGAATACGCTCGCTCGTCTTCAGGGAAGCAGGCGCGTCCGCAGTCGCCGCGGGAGGACTTCATGTCATCCACTCGGAGGCATCGACTGCGCTCGCAGACGCGCCACCTACCACGCCGCGCTCTCGCTCCCAGGCCCGTAGAGCCCAGCCAGCCTCGCCCCCGGAAGACCAGGATCGCCACGGCCACCCAGCTCGGCGACCCCACAAGGCCCCATCCGCACCCTCACCGCGTGACCATGTTCTGGGGGCGCCATGCCCGCCAGCCCGTTGCAGGTCGGCGTGCTTCCCCGGGCGAGGACGGGTGCGGCACGACCCGTTGATGGTGGGGTGCCGCACCCACAGCGTCTATTTTTTGATCTTGGCCTTCTCGTACTTGAACTTCGCGTGCTTGGCTCCCTTGCCGCTCCCGGGGCTGGTCCCGTTGGGGGTCGTCACCGTCACATACACGGTCCCTTTTCCCTTGGGGGACTCGACGGTGAGGGAGCTTGCGCCGTAGGACTTGATGATCGCTTCACCGGGTCCGAACTTCACGGCCGTCGCGCCGGTGAATCCTGTGCCGGTGATCGTTACGGTCGTGCCTCCGGTTTCAGGGCCGGTCGCCGGCGAGAGTCCGGTGATCGTTGGTGCGGGGCCGGCCGGCACGTACCAGAACGCTTCTTCGTTGCTGGTGCCTCCGGCCGTCGTCACGGTGACGCTGACGGTGCCCGTGCCCGCTGGGGAGCTCGTCGTGCATTCCGTTTCGCTGCAGCTCGCGGGCACGTTAGTTTCGCCGAAGGTCGCGTAGATCGCGCCAGCGAGGTGAGTGCCCGTTATTTTCACCACTGTCCCGCCGGCGGCCTTGCCCTCAGTCGGAGAGATCGTTGTGATCGTCGGCGGTTCGGGCTTTGTCATGAACGTCCGGTCGGCGCCGTAGCTCGTGCCAGCGGCGTTTTCCGCAACGAAGCGGTAGTGGTAGGTGGTGTCAGGGTTCAGTTCTTCCGCGGCCGCGAACACCGGTATCGGGCTCGTGCCCGAGCTTTCCCACAGGTATGTGCACGGGACTTCGTAGCCGTAGGAGTCTGTTTCGCCATATTCCACCTCGCACGTCGCGACTTTGCCGCCGTTCGGGTCTACTTCGCCTTCCAGGATCGCTGAACTATCGGTAATCGATTCCGCCGCGCCGCTCACTACCGTCGGGGGGGCAATGACCGCAAAGATCGTCGCTTCCGTCTTTCCTTCCATCGCCGCGATCGTGGGTGTCGTACCGGAGGCTTTGGCGGTGACAGTTTTGCATGGTGGAGTCGTGGTCGAATTCGGCGTCTCGTTGGAGACAGGTTCGTAGACCTCCGCGCCACTGTTGTTTTTCCGGTTCCACCATTCCACGATGGTACCCGCGGGAGTGCCGAGGTCGCAGTCCGTGAATTTGAGTTCCTGGAACGTGCTCCCCGGGCTGACGTAGACATCGATGTACTGCTTGTCGCTTTCGAACGCCAGCCCACTCGCGCTCGAGCCGTACTGCCCTACCGTGACCGTACCGGTGCCGTCGCTGGCCGTCGCAGACAGCAGGCCGTTGCTGAGGCTGGCCGTCGTTGCGCCGGAGTCGCTATAGAGCAGCGTCGTAAGCCCCCTCCCGGCTCCGTAGGTCGGGGATGGTTGGCCCAGGTCTTTAGCCCGGAGCCGGTAGTAGTAAATCGTGTTCGGCATGAGACCTTTGACCGTCGCGGACACGTTGACAAAATACGACACCGGTTCAGTCGGCGGGTTCTCACACGGCACCGCCGAGCCATAGTTGGTGCTCGTGCCGTATTCGAACTCGCATTCTTCGAGCCCTCCCCCATGGGGATCGACTCCCCCATTCAACGTCGCCGCTTCTTTTGTAACCGACGAAGCTTCTTGCGTCCCTGCGCCCGCGCTCGGCGCCGTCGTGAAGCTCTCGCTCGCCCCGGTGCCCGTGCCGCCCGCGTTGGTCGCGATCACCCGGTACTGGTAGGTCGTGTTCGCGGCCAGGCCCGTGACCGCGCCTGTCACCGCCACCGCGCTGGTGCCCGACCCCGGCGAGGGGCTGCACGCCACGCTCGAGCCTGACGGCAAAGACGTGCCGTATTCGATCACGCAGCTCGTCACGTCCCCGCCGTTCGGATTGACCGTGCCCGCCAGCGTCGCCGTCGTCTGCGTCACCTGCGACGCCGCCCCCGTCACGACCGCCGGCGCGGGAGGCAACGCGCTGTTCGTAAACACCCACGCCGCACCTATGTCGGGCGCGACAACGCTGGTATCGCCGACGTCGCCGATGAGCGCCGTTTCTCCGTCTTCGGACAGCGCGACATCCGCGCCGAAAAAGTTGCCCACGTCCTGCGCGGTCAATTTCTGCTGTTCGGTCCACGCCCCAGGGCTCAAATCCCCGGCCGGGCGGGTGAACACCGTCGCTTCCGAGCCGTTGCTGCCGAGCAGCGCGAGGTTTCCATCATTGCCCAGCGCCACACCCCATGCTTCAGCGTGAAGCTCCTGCTGTTCGCTCCATGTCGTGCCCGACCGCGTGAACACCCATGCGGCGTCCTCGTTGCTGCCAACCAGCGCGGTGTTGCCGTCTTCAGGAAGCGCCACGGTTAGCCCGAATTCGCCGCCGCCGCCGTAGTACTCCCCGCTGCCGGTGAGTTTTGCCTGCTCGGTCCAGGTCGAGCCCGACCGCGTGAACACCCACGCGGCGCCGCCGTCGTTAAAAATCTTGTCGCTGACCAGCGCTGTATCCCCGCTAGGGGACAACGCAACGGCAGAGCCGAACCAGCCGCTCGGGTCCCCACTGCCGGTGAGTCTCTGTTGTTCAGTCCACGCCCCAGGGCTCAAATCCCCGGCCGGGCGGGTGTACACAGACGCAAAGCCGGCGTACCAAGTGCCCGTGAGTGCCGTGTTCCCGTCAAAGGAAAGCGCCACGGCGTTTCCTCCCGCGTAAGGCAGTTGTTGCTGCTCGGTCCAGGTCGAGCCCGATCGGTTCCACACCCAAGCTGCAGACACGGGGTATTCATATTCGCCGATCACCGCCGTGTTGCCCTCGCCGGACAGCGCGACCTGATACCCAAACCCCGCGCCGCCGGTGAATTTTGCCTGCTCGGTCCAGGTCGAGCCCGAGCGCGTAAACACCCAGACCGCGCCCACGCTCCCCCACGGACCGCCGACCATCGCGGTGTTCCCGTCGGCGGACAGCGCCACACCGAGACCGAAAGATTCGTTGCCAATCCCGCCACCCGTGAGTTTCGCCTGCTCGACGAAGGGGTCGATCTTGACCGGGAAACGTGCGCCGCGCGCGTCAACCCGTAGAACCAACCGTCCGCCCTGGAGTTCCAGCCAGCTGTGCAGCGGCCTGCCGGCCGCGTCGACGACACTCAGGCGGCTGTAGCGCAGCGCTGGCGCGCCGGCATGGCTGAGCGTGAGGCTCTGTCCCCCCTTGACGAGCGCTGCGCGCGCGTTCCCGGACAGCGTCAGCGACAGCGTCAGAGGGCCGCTGCCATGCCCCGCGGCGGCACGTGAGACAGTGAAACCCTGCTCCAGGCCGAGCGGGCCGTCGGCGTACCACTCGCTCAACCCGGAATGCTGGTAGATCACACGGTTGCCGTGCGCGGTCGGGGCCACCGCACCAAGCGACCGGAGCCGGGACCCGAAGCCGACACCCGTCAGGCTCAAGCCCACCTGAGTCCTGCCCGAGCTGACGAGCACACCCGAACGGCTGAACGTCGAATGCAGACGCTGCGCGGGGCTGGCCGCCTGAAAGCCTTCCGCGGAGGCCTTGACCCGGTATGCCGGGCTGTCTGCGCCCAACGCAGCCGCGACCGGACCCTGCGCAGCCAGCGGGAGACTCAAAAGCCCCTCACGGCTAAACCACGACCGAGGGTGCTGCGCGGCCGCTGGCACCGAAGCGCGCCTACCCGCGAAGCCCTCATGGATCCCCACCCCAACCAGCAGCGACAGCAGCGCCGCGGCCACCAGCGCACGCCACGCAAGCGGCGCCCTCGCACCGAGCGCCAGCCCACCCTCCACCGACACACCCGGTGCATCCCGTATGCGCCCTCCACGCATCGTCCCCGCTGGGGCGTCGAACATGCTCATCACACCCACCTCCATGTGTTCTGGTTTGCACACGAGCCTGAGCGTTGCCCGCGGGATCGACGATCCGGAGCGCGTGGTGTCCACGCTCGAGCGCTCGAGCCGGCCAAGGTGTTGCAACGGCTCGCCCGGTCGATCACCGTATTGGGCGACGCCGCCGTTAGCCTGGATTGTCGGTGCACTAATTCGACCATGTTTTTTCGGTCGGCTTAGCGGGCTGGGAAGCTGTAGCTGAGGGTGCGTCCGTCCCACCAGGGGACCTCGATCTTCTTGGTTTGGTAGCCGGCGTTGAGTAGTGCGGGGGTGTGGGTGCGGCGCCGGAGGGCGACCTCGACGTGGTCGGGGGTGAAGCGTAGCTCGCCGATGCCGTCGATCAGCTGCTCGCGGATCGTGTCGGGGGTTTGGTGGTGGTAGGCGGCGTGCAGGCTGCGTGCGAAGCGCCGGTAGAGGATGTCGGCGAGGATTGTGAGCGCGACGTCGAAGTCGACGGC
>JASHYF010000145.1 GCA_030043235.1 Solirubrobacteraceae bacterium
GCCGGTGCGGTCGCGCAGGGCCTTCACGTCTTTAGCTGCGATATCCACGGTGCTCACGATGCGCTTGCCTCCGCCGTCGTCTCCTGGCTGGCCTCATCCTGGCTGGCCTCATCCTGGCTGGCCTCATCCTGGGTGGTCTCCTCCTGGCCCGCCCCCTCCTGGCCGGTCTCCTCCTGGACGATCTCCTCGGCCTGCTCTTGCGCTTGCTCGCTGGCCTGCGCCTCCGCGTGCACCTCGTCCTCCCCCTGCGCGGCGTCGGGCGCCGGCGGCTCGGGGGCGGCTGGGCGCGCCTCCACGTCGGCCTGGGCCTCCGCCTCCGCGTGCACCGCATCCTCGCCTTGGGGGGCCGGCGCGGCGGCGCTCTCTGCGGCCTCCCGCTCCGCCGCCTGCGCCGTGGCGGCGCGCTCTGCGGCCTCTCGCTCCGCTGCAGCGCGCTCCGCGGCCTCCCGTGCGGCCTGCTCCTCGGCTTCGCGTGCGGCCTGCTCCTCCGCTTCGCGCCTCGCGCGCGCTTCCGCCTCCAGGCGGGCGCGTTCCTCGGCTTCCTGGCGCGCGCGTTCCTCCTGGGCGCGGAACACCGCATGGCCCTCCGACACCACCTGGCCGATCGCCTGCGTGATCAGCGCGCACGAGCGGATCGCGTCGTCGTTGCCCGGGATCACGAAATCGATGCCGTCGGGGTCGCAGTTCGTGTCCACCAGCCCGATCACCGGGATGCGCAGGCGCTGCGCCTCTTTCACCGCGATCGCCTCCGTTTTCAGGTCGATCACGAACATCGCGTCCGGCACCCGCTGCATGTTCTTCACGCCGCCGAGGTTCGCGCGCAGCTTCAGCAGGTCCGCCTGTGCGGACATCCGCTCGCGCGTCGGCAGCAGCTCCAGCTGCCCCTCGCTCTCATACCGTTCGAGATCGTGCAGCCGCCGGATGCGCTGGTTGATCGTGTGGAAGTTCGTCAGCAGGCCGCCCAGCCAACGGTGGTTCACGTACGGCATCCCCGCCGCCTCCGCCACTTCCTGGATGGTGTCGCGCGCCTGCTTCTTCGTGCCCACGAACAGCACCGAGCCGCCGCGGTGTGCGAGCGCGCCCGCGAACTCCTGGGCCTGCGCCAGCAGCGCCGCGGTCTTCAGCAGGTCGATGATGTAGATGCCGCCGCGCTCGCCGTAGATGAAGCGGCGCATCTTCGGGTTCCAGCGGCGCGTCTGGTGGCCGAAGTGAACGCCGGCCTCCAGCAGCTCCGCAATGCCTACGTCAGCCACAGGTCGCTCCCTTGTTCAATGCATTTGCCTGCCGCGCGAACGGGGCGGACCCGGCGCTCGCGACTTGCGCCTGCGTGCTCCGGGCAGGGCCGCGGTCCGTGGCCGCGCGGGTCGAGGTTCTCGTTCACCGCTCAGGATACCCGACCACCGGCTCCGCCGGCGGCGCCCGCCCGTGCCAGCGCCGCCTGCAGGTCGGCGGGCAGCGGTGAGCTGATCTCCACGGGCTCGCCCGTCAACGGGTGCGCGAAGGACAGGCGCGTGGCGTGCAGGAACTGGCGCTCGAGGCCGAGCAGCCCGGCGGTGCCGTACTCCGGGTCGCCGCACACCGGATGGCCGATCGCGCGCAGGTGCACGCGAATCTGGTGCGTGCGTCCCGTCTCCAGGCGCACGCGCAGCAGCGATGTGTCCGCCAGCGCGCGCTCCAGCGTGAAGTGCGTGCGCGCCTGGCGCGCGCTCGCCCCGCCCACGGCCATGCGCGTGCGCACGCGTGGATCGCGGCCGATCGGCGCCTCGATCGTGCCCGAGCGCGACGGCGGGCGGCCCTCCACGAGCGTCAGATACTCGCGCTGCACGCGCCTGTCCGCGATCGCCGCCTGCAGCAGGCGGTGTGCCTCGTCGCTGCGCGCCAGCACCAGCAGCCCGGAGGTGTCGCGGTCCAGGCGGTGCACCACCCCGGCGCGCTCCGCCTCCGCGCCCAGCTCCCCGCCGCATCGCCCCCCCACCGGGAGCAGCGGTGCGAGCAGCTGGGACAGCGTGTCCTCGCGATGCCCGCGCGCCGGATGCACGACCACGCCCGCGGCCTTGTCCACGACCAGCAGGTGCGCGTCCTGGAACACGATCGTGAACGGGGCGGCGCGAGGCGTGTTCGCGGGGGTGTCGGGAGCTTCCATCGCTGGGGCGGCTCGCCTCACCGAGCGCCCGGGCGCGACCCGGGTCGAGGCTGTCGCGCGCGATCGATCAGCACGAACAGGACCACGATGCCCACCGTGATCGACGCGTCAGCCAGGTTGAACGGCGGCCAGCCGAGCGGCAGCTTCACGAAGTCCGTCACCGAGCCGTGACGCACGCGGTCGATGACGTTGCCGAGCGCTCCCCCCGCGATCATGCCGGTCGGGAGCCACATGAGCGGCCTGGTCGCGTTCAGCGCGAAGTACGCGAACAGCACCAGCAGGGCGAACGACACGAGGATCGTCACGATCACGTGGTTGCCGGGGAACAGGCCGAACGCCACGCCGTGGTTGCGCGTGTCCACGAAGGAGATGCCCGGCATGAACTTGCGTTCTTCTCCCGGCACGATCGAGCGTTCCACGATGTGCTTGGTCAGCTGGTCGAGAGCCACCACGCACACCAGCACCACAGTCGCGCGCAACCACGCAAGCGCGGCGCGGCGAGCCCGGTGCGCCCGCGCGCCGCCGCCGACGGCCCCGCGGGCAGGCGGGCTTGCGATCACGGCCGGAAGGGCGTCTCGTCGGACGTCCGCGCGCGCGGGATCTCGGCCGGTCGCATCGGGACGCTCAGCCGTGGATGATGCCCTGCACCACGACCAGGTTGATGACGTACAGGGTGATGATCGCCAGCACTGGACTGAAGTCCATGCCCCCGAGACGAGGGGCCCAGCGACGGAAGATGCGCAGGAACGGCTCGCACACGTCGCGCAGGAAGCCCAGCACGCGGTCGGTCGTGCGCGAGTACGGCGGGCGCATGCCCGCCGCGAACAGCAGGTTCACCACTATGTACACGACGATGATCAGCGTATACACGTAGATCACCGTCGACAGGTAGTTCGCCACTTCCGTGCGCGCGCTCGCCAGCACCGTCATCGGCGCGTGCCCGCCGGTTGCAGCACCGCGTCCAGCGCGTCGCTGAACGCCGCGCGCACGCCCGCGCGCTCGAGCGCGTCCACGCCTCGCGCGGTCATGCCACCCGGCGAGGACACCTCGCGGCGGATGGCCATCGTGTCATAGCCCCGCCTGCGCAGCAGCTCCGCCGTGCCCGCCAGGGTCTGCACCACCAGCTGCGCGCCCTGCGATGCAGGAATGCCGCGGCGCACGCCGGCGTCCACCTGCGCCTCCGCCACCAGCGCCACATACGCCGGTGCGCACGACATCAGACCCGTCGCCACGTCCATCAGCGCGTCGTCGATCACCACCAGCGTGCCGAGCTGCGCAAACAGCTCCGCCACGGCCGCGTCGACGCGCGCGTTCGCGCCATCGGCATCGTGGCCATCGCCGTCCGGGACGCCGGTCCTGGAAGGCGCGCCCGCCGCGGCGGGGGCGGCGGCTGCAGGTGTGGCAGGCGCGGCCGCCTGCACGATCGCGCCCTGGCGCACCTCCACGGGCAGCGAGGGGATGAAGCGGTACACCGGCCGGCCGGGATATGCCTCGCGCAGCGCCGCCAGCCGCGTGGCCGCGAGGATCGACGCCACCGGCGTCGTGCCGGGGCCGATCTCCGCGGCCACCGTCGCGAGCTGGGCGGGCTTGTGGCAGAGGACCAGCACGTCGGCGCGACGCGCCACCTCGGCGTTGCTCGCCAGCGCCTCGCCGCCCACCTCCGCCGCGAGGCTCTGCGCGCGCTCTGCGATCGGGTCCGCGCACAGCAGCGGCCTGCTCCACCCGCGTGCGAGCGCCCGGGCCATGTTCCCGCAACCGATCAGGCCGATTTCCATGGGGACGCTCAGGCTAGCGGGCGTCAGCTCTGATTGAAGAAGCCCTTCTCGATCAGCCTCGCCCGCTCCTCGGCGGAGATCTCCACGTTGTGGGGCGTCAGCATGAACACCTTGTCCGCGATCCGCTGCATGCCGCCGTCCAGAGCGTACGTCAGGCCCGAGGCGAAGTCGATGAGGCGCTTGGACAGGTCGGTCTCCGAGCTCTGCAGGTTGAGGATCACGGGGATCGAGTCCTTGAACTTGTCCGCGATCTGCTGCGCGTCGTTGAACGACTTCGGCACCACGAGGTGCACGCGCACGTCGCCGTTGCCGCGGCCGCCCACCGGTTTGAGCACCGCCGTCGCGCCCCGGCGTCCGGCGCGGCCGCCGCCAGCCCCGGCGTCCGCTTCGTCGTCGGCGAAGATCTCGTCGAACTCGTCGCGCCGGCGGCGCAGGCGACGCACGTTCGGGCGGTCGCGGTAGCGA
>JASHYF010000146.1 GCA_030043235.1 Solirubrobacteraceae bacterium
CGCCTCGCGCGCGCCGTTGCCCGACAGCTCCGCCTCCGAGCCATCCGGGTTGAAGATACGCAGCTCCGCAACGTACGGCGCCGCCGGCGCGGCCGGGCGCGAGAGCAGCAGCACGCCGTCCGCGCCCACGCCGAGGTGTCCATCGCACAGGCGGCGCACGCGCGCGGGCGTCAGCTCGAACGGCAGCTCCTCGCGCTCCACGATCAGGTAGTCGTTGCCCAGCGCCTGCCACTTCTCGAATCTCATCCCAGCCATCTAGGCGGGGCAGTCTAGGTCAGGGCCCGCGCCGGGCAGCTTCAGGCGCCGCCGTCGAGCAGCTCCACGAGCCGCGCCGAGCGGCTTCAGCGGCCATCGTCGAGCAGCTCCACGATCTCGTCCCCCGTGGATGCGGGCTCGCGGCCGGTCACGTCGATCACGCGCACGCCCGCCAGCTTGCGCATCCACGTGAGCTGACGCTTCGCGTAGTTGCGCGTGCGCCGCTTCATCGCCTCGACGTCGCCCGCCAGGAGCTCCTCGAAGCCGAGCGCCTTGCGCGCCGTCTCCGACGCGCCCGCCGCATGCGCGCGGCGCACCTCCTCGCGCGCGCCCGCCGCCAGCATCGCCTCCACGCGCGCGTCGATCGCCGCGTACAGCGCCGCGCGCTGCATCGTCAACCCCACCAGCAGCGTCGGGTGGCGCAGCTCCTCGCTCCACAGCTCCGACCGGTGCGGCGGCCGGGCATCCGGATCGGAGGCCCGGGCCGGCGGTTCCAGGGCCGGCGGCCCGCCGCCGGGCGGGCTCGGATCTGGGAGCTCGCCCAGGTCGAGCAGCTCCAGCGCGCGCACCACGCGCTGGCGGTCGTTCGGGTCGATCCCCGCGGCCGCCCACGGCGCGCGCTCGCGCAGCCGCGCGTGCAGCGCGGGCGCGCCGCAGCGTTCGAGCTCCGCGGTCCAGCGCTCGCGCACGCCCTCCGGCGGCGGCGGGCGCAGGCTGAGCTCGGTGAGCGCGGCGCGCAGGTACAGGCCCGTGCCGCCGACCACGAGCGGGCGGCGGCCCTCGGCCAGCAGCCCGTCGATCTCCGCGTGCGCGAGTTGCGCGTACTGCCCCACGCTGAACGTCGCGTCCAGCGGCAGGAACGAGATCAGCCGGTGCTCCAATTGGGCCTGCTCGGCGCGCGTGGCCACGCCCGTGAGGATCTCCAAGCCCGCGTACACCTGCAGCGCGTCCGCTGAGACGGCCACCGGGTCCTCGCCCCGCGCGCGCAGCCGCGCCGCCAGCGCGACCGCCACCGCGGTCTTGCCCACGCCCGTCGGGCCGAACAGCGCGATGATCCGCATGCCAGTAGGCTCACAGCTAATGCAGATCGCCGGCTCCTCCGTGCTGCTCACCGGCGCCACCGGCGGCATCGGCAAGGCGATCGCCCGCGCGCTCAGCGGCCGCGGCGCACGTCTGATCCTCACCGGGCGGCGCACCGACGTGCTCGAGCCGCTCACCGCCGAGCTGGACGACGCGCGCGCCATCGCGGTCGACCTGAGCGAGCACGAGGAGATCGACCGTCTGGTGTCCGAGGCCGGACAGGTCGACATCCTCGTCGCCAACGCCGCGCTGCCCGCGTCCGGACGCCTCGACAGCTACACCGTCGAGCAGATCGACCGCGCGCTCGACGTCAACCTGCGCGCGCCGATCGTGCTCGCGCACGCGCTCGCTCCCGCGATGGTCGCTCGCGGCCACGGGCATCTGGTGTTCATGTCCTCGCTCGCCGGCAAGACCGCCACGCCGGGGACCTCGCTGTACAACGCCTCCAAGTACGCACTGCGCGGCTTCGCCTCCGCCCTGCGGGCGGAGCTGCGCGGCAGCGGTGTGGGCGTGTCGGCGATCTTCCCCGGCTTCATCCGCGACGCCGGCATGTTCGCCGACGCCGGCGTCACGCTCCCGCGCGGCGTGGGCACGCGCTCGCCCGAGGACGTCGCCCGCGCGGTCCTCGCCGCGATCGAGCACGATCGCGGCGAGATCGACGTCGCTCCGCTCCCTCTGCGCCTGGGCGCGGTGTTCGCCGGCGTGGCGCCCGAGCTGGCTGGCAGCGTGTCGCGGCGGATGGGCTCGGAGGACATCACGCACAGGCTCGGCGAGGGCCAGCGCGAGAAGCGCTGAGGAGGCGCGTGCGCTCCTCCGCCTGCTCGCGCGGCAGGGCGGACGCGCAGCGCGAGCCACCGCTGCACCGAGCGAGCGTGACCTCACACGCAGATCAGCGCCGCACACGTGGAGGCTCGCGCCGCGTACGCTGCGACTCTCAAAACAGGCTCTCCTGACGAGCGGGCGAGGCCGGAGCGGAGCGCTCCCGCCGCTCGCGCTCGCGCTCTCTTGCCGCCCACGCCTCGCCCGTCGCTGCACGGTCAGCCGGCTGGCTCCCGCGCCAGAACGCGCCCGGCGCACCGCCGCGGCGGACCAGGCGAGCCAGGCGCGCGCGTTCCTCTCGCGGAGCGTACGCGCGGCGGCGATAAAGCTCCTGGTAGCGGGGCACGAGGTCGGGCCGTTGGTCCTGCAGCCAGTCCATGAACACCGTGCGCACCTCGCCGCGCAGGTGCAGGGTCGCGCCGCCGATGTTCCTCGCGCCCGCTTCGCGCGCCTGTTCGAGCAGCGGCTCGATCTGGTGCGGAGCGTCGTTGATTCCCGGCATCAAGGGCGCGATCAGCACGCCCGTTGGGATGCCTGCCTGGTTGAGCTCCGCGACCGCCTCCAAGCGCGCACGCGGGCTCGGCGTGTGCGGCTCGGTCGCGCGCCACGCCTTCTCGTCGAGCGTCGGGATCGACAGGCACGCGCTGAAGCTCGCCCGCTGCGCCATCTCCAGCATCAGCGGCAAATCGCGCAGGAGCAGCGGCGACTTGGTCAGCACCGAGCACGGATTGGCGGCATCGCGCAGGGCTTCCCAGATCCCCACCATCAGGCGATAGCGGCTCTCCACCCACTGGTAGGGGTCGGTGTTAGTGCCGAGCGCGACGTGTTCCCGCTTCCACGATGGGCGGGCGAGCTCCGCGCGCAGGATCTCCGGCGCGTTCACCTTCACCACGATCTCGCGCTCGAAGTCGCGGCCGGGGTTGAATCCTAGAAACACATGGGTGGGCCTTGCGAAACAGAAGTTACACGCATGACTGCATCCCCTATACGGGTTGATCGTCCAGCGAAACGGCATGCGCGACTGCTCTGGCACGCGGTTGAGCACCGACTTCGCGTGGACCTCGTAGAAGCGCATGTCGAGCGCCTCGGGTGCCTCGAAACGGCGGACCGCCGCGGGGTCGCGGTAGCCGGGCAGCCGCCGCCGCTCATCTCCATCCAGCGTGAGACTGCTCCAACGCACGAACGTATGTTCGCATAAGCGCCGTGCGACCCTCGTCTGCAGCCTTACGCAACCCCTACGCCCCGCCGGGATAGACGCTTAGCGAAGGCGCGCACGATGCTCGGCACACCCCAACCCGACCCAGGAGGTTGACCCCCAACATGACCATCTCCAAGCTCCTCGGCGCAACCATGGTGGCAGGCGCGCTCGCCGCCGGCGGTGCGGCCGCGGGCATCGCCGGCGCGGCGGCCGCGCCGAGCACGCAAAGCACCTCGACGACGGACTCCGCCGGCACGACGAGCACGTCGCCGGCGGACGCGCACGAGACGGCCGCGCCCAGCATCGCGTCGGCGACGAGGTCGCCGTCTACGAGCGACAGCGCGCCGGGCCAGAAATCGGGCTCGCCGAGCGGGCATCCGTGCCCGAACATGGGCGCGGGCTCGAGCGGGAGCTCGAAATCGGGCTCCAGCTACGCCGGTGGGCCGCCGCCAGCCACCGCGCAGTGATCGACCGGCGCGCGCGCCGCGCGTTTGGCGCCGTTTGGCTGGACGGGATCGTTCGCGATCCCGTCCAGCCGATGCACAAGGAGCTCAGACAGTCGTATTCATAGCCGATTTGCGCCGGTTTCAGTAGTTGAATCCTGCAGTTCTGCGGGTTTCTACGGTGTCTGACCCGGTGTAACGTGCGTCCACGGCGCAAAAGGGCAGTAATCGTCGCGCTCGCGGCGGCCGAGCGAGTACTCGTGCATTCTGATTGTCGCCCAGATTGCGAGGTTCGCGCGAGCCGCTCGTCGTGGCTGTGCCCCGACGACGCCGCCCGCGAGCGCATGCTCGACATGGACGCGCGCGTGCGCCCATACCGGCAGCGCACGTTCGCGATCCTCGCCGCGGGGATCCTCGCGTCCTCCCCCTGGACGGGCTGGTGGCCGGTGCTGTTCATCATCCCCGCAGCGATCTTCTTCGCCGCGGCCGACCGCCTGCTTCGGCGCGTCGCGCGCCCCGAGCTGGTGATGTTCACCGCGTGGGTCGCCAGCGTGGTGACGATCGCCGGCGCCGTCGCCCTCGCCGGCCGGGACGGGCTCGTCGCACTGTGCCTGATCGCGATCCCCGTGATCACGCTCAGCGCGCGCTTCTCCATACACGGCGTGCTCGCCGGCGTGACGATCGCGAGCGCGCTGATCATCGCGGTCGCCTTCGGCGTCGACCCGCGCGCGGTGCTGCATGGCCCTGAGCTCGTGATCGCGCCGCTCGCGCTGGTGCTGTGCGTGGCGGTGCTCTCGACGCCGCTGATGCGCTCGGACATTCAGCACCGCACCGACGCCGTCATCGATCAGCTCACCGGCATGCTCAACCGCAAGGCGCTGGGCACGCGCGCGCACGAGCTCGCGCAGCAGTCGCAGGTGACCGGCGAGCCGGTCGGCGTGATCGTCGCCGACCTCGACCACTTCAAGCGCATCAACGACACGCGCGGGCACGCCGTGGGCGACGCGGTGCTCAAGGAAGTCGCCTACCTGCTGCGCAAGCGGCTGCGCGCGTTCGACCTCGCCTACCGGCTGGGCGGGGAGGAGTTCCTGATCCTCGTCCCGGGCTCCGACCTCGAGCGCACGGTCGAGCTCGCCGCGCGCCTGCGCGAGGGCGTGGCCACGAGCCTCGTCGCCGGCAACCTCGCGGTCACGATGAGCCTCGGGGTGGGCGCGTCGGCGCGCAACGAGATCTTCGACTACGCGTCCGTGTTCGCCGAAGCCGACGCCGCCCTCTACAAGGCCAAGCGCGGCGGACGCAACCGCGTATGCGTCGCCGAGCGCGTACCGGGCGCTGTGGCGGCTGCTCCCGCTGCCGCAGAGCCGGACGTCTCACTCCGCAAGCCCGCCCTCGCTTGAGCTCGCCGCCGCGCGCCGCTCACAGCCCGGTCACGCTGCGGATGCGTCCTGCGCCTCCATCGGCTCGAGGCCGCGGATGCGTGCGAGCGGCCGTCCGGTTCATGCCGGTGCGCGCCAGCAGCCGCTCCTCGCCGCAGAGCGTCTGACTGGTGGCCGACACGATCTCGACGTCGGTCAGCTCGCCCGCGCACGCGAGGCCGGTGAAGTTGACGACCTTGTTGTGCCGCGTGCGCCCGCGCAGGCGCTCGGGGTCGGTGCGCGAAGGGCCCTCCACGAGCACCTCCAGCGTGCGCCCGACGAAGCGCTGCGCGCGCTCGCGCGCCCGGCGTTGGACGAGCTCGACGAGCTCCTGCATACGCGCCACCTTCACCGGGTGCGGGACGATGCCCTCGCCGATCGCCGCAGCCTCGGTGCCACGCCTCGGCGAGAAGATGAACGTGAACGCGCCGTCGTAGCCGACCTCCTCGACGACTTCGAGGGTTTCGCGGAAGTCCGCGTCGCCCTCTCCCGGGAAGCCCACGATGACGTCGGTCGTGATCGCGGCGTCGGGCAGGTGCTCGCGGATCATCGCCACGCGCTCGAGATAGCGCGCGCGATCGTAGGTGCGACGCATCGCCTTCAGCACGCGGCTCGAGCCCGACTGCAGCGGCAGGTGGATGTGCTCGCACACGCTCGGCAGCTCTGAGTGCGCGCGGATCACGTCCTCGCGCATGTCCTTGGGGTGCGGGCTCGTGTAGCGAATGCGCGCGATGCCCTCGACTGCGTCGAGCAGCCGCAGCAGCTGCGCGAAGCTGACGCGCTGCGTGCGCGCCGCGGCGGGGGCTCCGAGCACTGGCGCGCGCGCCGGCAGGTCGCGCCCGTAGGAGTTGACGTTCTGCCCGAGCAGCGTTATCTCCTTGACGCCGTCCGCGGCCATCGCCCGCGCCTCGGCCACCAGCTCGTGCGGCGGACGGCTGACCTCGCGCCCGCGCGTGGACGGCACGATGCAGTAGGAGCAGGCGCAGTTGCAGCCCACGCTGATCTGCACCCAGCCCTGGAAGGCGCGCTCGCGCCGCGCGGGCAGGTGCCCGGTGAAGCCCTCGAACTCGAAGTAGCCCTGCGCCGACAGCGAGTCGCTGGTGAGGAACTCCGCGAGCTTGTGCACCTGGCCGGGCCCGAACGCCACGTCCACGAACGGGAAGCGCTCGAACACCTCCTCCTTCAGCGACTGCGCCCAGCAGCCGCCCACGCCCACGACGCGCTCTGGACGCTCGCGCTTCAGCCGCTTGGCCTCCCCGAGGTGGGCGATGAAGCGGCTGTCCGCGGACTCGCGGATGGAGCACGTGTTGAACAGGATCAGGTCGGCCTCGCCGCGCTCACGGGCCTCCGC
>JASHYF010000147.1 GCA_030043235.1 Solirubrobacteraceae bacterium
GGCGCCGGCGGTTGGTGTCGGCTGACGAGGCTGGCGCACGGCGGGATTGGTCTCGCCGTGGCCGCGACCGGCGCGGCGCGCGAGAAGGTGCTTCGAGCCCGCTAGAATCGGCTCTGGTGCACGGCTCCGCTATCGAAGCCAGCGTGGTGGGCTCGAACGGGAGCGGATCCGCAGCGATGGGGACGGCGAGGAGGTGCACGGCGATCGCAGTAGTGGCGGCTGCGTGCGCGCTGAGCGCCGTTTTCGCGACCGCGGCGCAGGCAGACGAATGGGCGATCCAGCCGAGCCCGAACCCTCCCGAAGCCACAGGTGCAGAGCTCGTGGCGGTCTCCTGCACGGCAAAGAATTCGTGCTTCGCGGTTGGACGGTACGGCCCGAATGGCGAAACGCAGCGGACGCTCGCGGAGCGCTGGAACGGCAGCTCGTGGACCATCCTCAAGACGCGCAATCCGAAGGCGAGGTACGACGAACTCTCGGGGGTCTCGTGTACCGGTCCGGAAGCGTGCATGGCTGTCGGCACCCGAGTGGTGACTCCGGGGAACGCATACGCTCTCGCTGAGCGGTGGAATGGCCGCCGCTGGACGGTCGAGCGCGTCCCCTCACCGTCACCGGGCAGCGAGTACTTCTTCCGAGCGGTCTCGTGCACCGCGAGCGACTCCTGCACAGCCGTCGGGGGACTGATCAAGCGGGCGGTCGAAGCCCAGGAACAGCCTTTCGCCGAGCACTGGAACGGCGTGAGCTGGAGTCGGGAGCCGGTCCCGAACCCCGAAGCCGAAGAAGGCAGCGGGCTCCAGGGCATCTCGTGCTCGGGGCCCGAAGCCTGCACCGCGGTCGGCAGCGAACGGAGCGCGGACGTACTGCAGATCATCTTCGCGATGCGCTTCAACGGCGCCACGTGGAACCTCGAATCGCAGCCGAACCCCGGCGAAGAATCGAACAACGAGAACGCGGCGTCGTGCCCGGAACCGTCCGGCTGCGTCGCCGTCGGATCGTGGCAAAACCAAGGCCTGGAAACCGAGCCGCTCGCCGAGCAGTGGAACGGATCAGGCTGGACGCTGCTTCCGAGTCAAGCTGCCGCCGGTGCGGTCGAGACGGAGTTCGAAGGTGTCGCGTGCACGAGCACCGAAGCGTGCGTGGCGGTCGGCGAATCGTCGGAAGAAGAACATGGAATTCCCTCGTCGGTTCTCGCGGAGCGGTGGGACGGAACGACCTGGACGATCCAGGAAGCGCCGGACCCGAGCGGAACCCGCTTGAACGATCTCTCAGGAGTCGCCTGCGGCTCGAACTTCTGCACCGCCGTCGGGACTTCCTGGAACGGAACCGTCTCCCAGACCCTCGTCGAGAGCCTCAGCACAGGACCCTGACGCTCCCAATAGTCCGGGATGCTCCGCAGCCACCAGCTCACGGCGAAGCTGTCCCTCTCCTCGTCTTTCGACCTGCCGAGACTCAGGCGGCTGGCTGTTCTCCACGCGCCGACAGCGGCTTGGGTTGCGGCCTTTCTGAGCTTCGCTGCTGTGTCGGCGTCGATCGCTTCGGCGTCGGCAAAGCCGTCCACGGCCCCGGACGGATCGAGTTTCGCGCGGATGATCGGTCGCTGACGCCGACGTGGTGGCTGATCTTCGGGCCAAGCGCCCCGGTCACTGCCACAGGGAACCCGTTCGGCCTGGTCGTCCTGTATTTCCTGCCGGTGCGCCTTGCGTTGCTCTTCCGCGGTTTTGCCTTCGACTGCCTCCCGCGCTGGTTCCCTTCCACCGTTACATCGCGGTGTGGATGCACACCGAGGACGCCTACCTCGAGCCACGGCCGGCGCTGTGCACGGCGCGTGGCGGCCCCCTCACCGCCGACGAGTACAGGCCCCATGCGAAGGCTCGCCGAGCAGCGCTGGCGCGCCGGCGAGCCCCTGCTCAGCCTGCGGGCTCCTGCGCGGGCACGACGGTGAGAGTTCCGGTCTCGCTCCAGCCGCCTCCGGCAGCTGGCAGGCCGCCGGACAGCGGTTGGGTGCCCCCGGTGAGCGGCAGCGTCAGCGACAGCGGCCCGATCCCTATCAACGCCGGACCTCCCTGGCCGCCGATCGGCGGGGCGTCCACGCATTCCACCGTGGATGCCGCCATCGTGCTCCCCTGGCTTTCCCATTCGACGTGCAACATTTCGGGTTCGACGACTGCGAGCTTGGCGCTCCAGGGCCAGCTGGCCGGCTGCGGTGACCACAGGCATTGCGGGACCTTCGGCGTGAACACGAGATCGCTCCATTCGAGCTCTCCGGTGCCCTCCCAGGCAGACGGCAGTTGCGGGGCCTTCGTCGCGCTCGTGGCCAGAATGCTCGCAAGCATCGTCCCGCTCGAGGCATATGCCGCGGTCGTGGCGGTGCCTTGCACGTCGATCTGCACCTCGTAGGCGCGGGGACGGTGGCAGATGGCCCTCCCGATTTCGCTCACGAGTTCCCCCATCGCGCCGCCCTCTGCAAGGATCGAGCCAGTCGCGATCGAGCCTTCGATCGTTTCGAACACCGTTCCGGTGCTGGCGTCCCGGATCTCGACCCGGTATTCGACGGACTGATCGGCGGGCCCGTTCGTGAGGGTCCCGTCAACGGTGACTTCGGGGACGATGAAGTTCCTGTGCACGACATATTCGGGGTCGAACAGCGGTCCTTTGGCCAGGTTGAGCTCCTGTTCGATCAGGGCACGATCGTGGGCGTTGGCGACCTGGGCGTTGGGACACGGCGGAGGCTGCTGGCCCAGGGCCGTGATGAGCATGTCCTCGAGTCCGGTGTTGAGCACCGCGAGTTCTCCGGTGGCACCCGAGAACGGTTCCACGTTGAAAGCAACCCCGGGTTGCGTCGCCCCGCTTTCCTGGCGCATGGCCGCCGCAGCCTTGAGCGACCCGGCATGTGCGCTGTGCGTGCGCCGGCGCCGGCGATTGCTACCACGGCTCGTCAGCCGTACGTTCCTGCGGTGCTGACCCGCCCGCAGGGAGACAGCGGTGAGCCCCGTCGTGGCGGAGGCCGCGTTTCCGTGCACCGGTGTCACGGTGATCGCGATTGCGTAACCGCCCCGGGGAAGTGAAACCGAGAACGCCCCTGAGCGGGTCGCCCTGACCGAGGTGACGATGCGGCCGGTGCTCAGATCGATCGCACTCACCCCTACGACCCGCGGGGCCCCAGTGGGGATGCCGGTAACCGTCCCCGAGAGGGTGCCGAGCGGCGTCGCCTCCGCCACCGCAGCCGAAACCCCCCAGCCGAACGCGCCTATCACAGCCGACAAGAGCGCAAGCCGCAGACGCGCGAGGACCACGATCACCGAATGCTAGCGCGCACGCAGGCCCATGCCACCGCAGCTCGCTGTCCAAGCACGGGCCCACCTACATGCGTTGGGTGCTGATCGAGGCCGCCACCCACGCGGCGCGCTCACCGGTCTGCGACACGGCCACGGCGCACGAAAGGTCGCACGGCTCGCAGTGGTGCGCGATCATTTCGGACGTGGGTGATGAGATCGAGCTGGCCGCGAAGTCAACAGGTGCCGTTGTAGGCAGACCTACCGGAGCCCAGCTGATTGGGGGCATGATGATCGTCTATGCAAGTGTTCGCAGGCCGTGGGCTCTCGCCGTTGCTCTCGCTGGGTTGCTTCTAGCTATTAGTGCGTCCAGTGCGGCTACTGCCCGGGCAGAACCTGCTGGTCCTCCCGGTCCCTGGTCGCTCATCTTCAGTGAAGAATTCAAATCTCCACGTCGCCGTCGACAACGCGACACGCTTGGCCCATATCGAGATGCGCCGACCGCGCACGAAGGTTCAGCACGCGCCGCGCCCCGGAATCCGCTAGGCTGCGCGCTTCCGCTGATCGGGTTTCACTCGCGTGCTGATATAAACGGAGGAGGAGCGTGGATACCTTGGAGGACCACACGCTTTCGCGGCGGCTCGAGATAGCTGCGAGACGTGGCGAGGGAATCGATTTTCTCCCTGGCAGGTCGGACGTGAACGCATGGACCGATGGGCCTAGCTGGCCAGATCGACAGGTCGTGCCCGCGCAGTTGCTCATCGAGCTCGCGACGGTATGTCCACCCGCGCCAGGCTCGCCTATCCTCCGGTGCCTACGTCTTCGGGCTGCCCGAATTGAGGGAACGCTCGATCTCCAATCTATGAGCGTGACCTGCCCGATCGTGCTCGAAGATTGCCTGCTTGTTGAGCGAGCATTGCTACGCGAAGCGGCGCTCCAAGGGCTCCGACATGAATCTCGGAAAGCACTTTCGATCCCAAGGTCAGCTCTACCTGCGCAGGGCCGAGATCCATGGTCAACTGCGGGTCGAAGGTAGCCTCACAGCACCACCCGACGAGAAGACCGAACCGCAAGGGGCTGATGTTGTGTTCCACCTCGAGGCGGCGACCGCTGGGCGTGCGCTCGCCTTCAAACCAAAACAGATCGATGGTGGGGTCAATCTCATCAATGCGAAGCTCGGCTACCTACGCGATTTTGGCGGTGTCTGGTGGCAGGAGAAGACGAGTGCGTATGCGCTCTACGGCCTCGACTTTGGGCAGCTCGCTGCCCGAGAGAACAAAAGAACAACGGAGGCTGGTATCCAGAAAGTGAGAACAGGGCTGGGCCATGGAAGCTGGCGAAGGACGCGCTTGTACCGCTCAGTGAAGAGAAGCGCAACGCGAACAGCGGCGGCAGGCGCAAGGCCCCCTTGAAGCCAGCGCGACGTGCGACGGAGATGATCTGGATTGCGGTGAAGGCTCGCAGGCGGGCCGAGAACGAAGCGGTCGAACGCTCCCCTCGGCCGCGTGAGACGTGGCGTGCAAACTGGCTCGACTTCGTCTGCAACCGCGACGCGGCAGTCACTGAACGACTCCTCTGGTTGAAGCACGAGCGCGATGGCTTTCACGCTCATCTCTATGACCAGCTGGCGCGCCACTACCGCGAGATCGGCCACGAGTCCAGCGAACGGCGCGTACTGATCGCGAAGCAGTGGTACCGACGGAAAGAACTACCGCTGCTCTCGAAAACTTGGAACTGGATCTCGTGTGCAACGCTCGGGTATGGCTACCGCAGCTGGCGAGCACTGGGTCTCTTTCTCGTGTTTTTCGCCGCGGGCACTTGGTACTTCGGGACCCACGACTCAGTCTTTCGTCACGACTACACGGTCCACCCGCCGAAATTCAGATCGTGGATATACACCCTCGATCTGTTGCTCCCCGTGATCAACCTCGGCCAGCGCGAAAACTGGGTTGCAAAACCGGGCTTCCCACAGACGCTCGCGACAATACTGATCGTCATGGGCTGGGTACTTGCGACCACATTCCTCGCCGGAATCAGCGGGCTTGTGCGCAGGACCAACACATGAGCCGCACCACGGGAGTGCAATACAGTGGATCCCCTCGGCTGTGTTGATGGTCGCTCGGGGGCTCGGACAAGTGTCTGAGTGGGCGAAACTGCTCTGTGCGCAAACCACGCGCTGTTGAACGCGCCCGGCGTCGGGGTGGGCTGACGGCACGGTCCGACTGTTTCGTCCCCGTCCAGCCGTACGGTGCTCACGTGCCCCGCATCAGCTTCTTCTACGGCATCGGCGTCTGGATGTACTGGAACGAGGGCGCGCACGCGCGTCCGCACTTCCACGCCCGTTACAGCGGGCAGGCCGCGTCGGTCGATTTTGACGGGGCGCTCATCGCCGGTGCTCTGGCGCCCCGTGCGCTTGGCCTGGTCGCGGAGTGGGCGGCGCTCCATCGCGTGGAGCTCTCAGCCAACTGGGAGCGGGCGCGCCGCGAAGAAGCCCTGGAGGCCATTGAGCCGCTGCCCTAAAATGGCGCCCATGGAAGCCTTCGCAGATGTCACGCACGCCGAGGTCATCGGGGCGCACCGCCTGCGGCTGACGTTCGCTGACGGCACGGTAGGCGAGGTGAGCTTCGCGGGGCGCGAGTGGCACGGCGTCATGGAGCCGCTTGGAGACCCGGACTACTTCGCTCGCGTCACCGTCCACCCAGAGGCCGGGACGATCAGCTGGCCCAACGGTGTCGATCTCGCACCGGAGCCGCTATACGCCGAGGCGCGACGCACCGTCGCACAACCGGCCGCTCAACCGTAGAACCGACCGGTTCGCGCATCGAAAAGAAAGTGGGCGAAACTTGGCTGTGCGCAAACCAGGCGCTGGTGGCGGCGCCGGCGGTCCGGGTGGCCTGAACTGCTGGGGACGCGCGCCCCTGCGCGGCCGCCACAGGCTGGAGCCGTCGCAGAGCGGCCGGGCAGTTGCGCTCTGGCGCATCGTGGTGCGCGGCGCGTGAAGGCACCGAAGCGCTGCGTTATGCGGCTGTCTGCAGCACAGGCGCCAGCTCGTCTGCACTGAGCTGCCCGGCGGGCCAGGTGATCGTGAGCTTGCCGTCTCGGTCGAGCAGCCAGCGCACATTGACGAGCGTCATGCCGATCACCCGGCCATCGGCGTCGTACTCGATGTTGTGGCCCTCGGGGGTGGCGAATGCGCTGGCGGGTGGGCCCTCGTAGCCCTCGACGCTGAGGTACAGCACGTCGCCACGGGGAT
>JASHYF010000148.1 GCA_030043235.1 Solirubrobacteraceae bacterium
GCCAGCAGCGCGGCGCGGCGACGACGTCGGACCAGGCGGCGCCTGGCGGCGCGCCGCGCCCGCAACGCCTCGGCGGACAGCGGCGAGCCGGGCCGGCCCCGGTGGCCCCCTTGCGCTGCCCGGCTCATGGCTCGGGACTCTACCGGCGGTTGCGACTAACTTCCCGGCCGTGAGCGTCATCCTCGCCCTGCCCGCAGAGCGCGCGCTGCTGCCGATCGGCTTGACCGAGCAGACCACGCCGTCGGTGGAGACGGCCTCGTTGGCACGGTTCTCCAACGGCGAGCTGTACGCGCGCATCGCAACCCCGGTCGCCGGCCGCGTATGCGGGGTGCTCGGCTCGCTCGCCCCGCCGGATGAGCAGCTGCTCTCGGTGCTGCTGCTGGCGCACACGCTCACGCGCGAGGGCGCGCGGCGCGTGGTCGCGCTGCTGCCGTATCTGGGCTACGCCCGCCAGGACCGCGCCGATCCGGGCCAGAGCCTGGGGATCGCGTGGGTCGGGGACCTGCTGCGGGCCGCGGGCGTCGAGCGGATCATCACCGTCGACCTGCACAGCTCGCGTGCGGCGGCATCGCTTGCCCTGCCTGTCGACTCGCTCTCGCCCGCGCGACTGTTCGCCGCCGCGCTGGAACGCGACGGCCTGGACGAGCTGAGCGTGGTCGCGCCCGACGAGGGCGCGCGGGAGCGTTGTCAGGCGGTCGTTCGCGCAGCGGGCGTCCGCACGCCGCCGGCGTACCTGCGCAAGCGACGCGACGTGGGCGGCGTCACCCACAGCGCGCTGGTCGGCGAGGTCAGCCGGCGCGTGGCGATCGTGGACGACATCCTCGACACCGGAGCCACCCTGGTGTCCGCATGCGCCGAGCTTCGGCGCAACGGGGTGCGGGAGATCACTGTGTGCGCCACGCACGGGCTGTTCACCGGCGAGCGATGGCGGGAGCTGCCGGCCCTCGGCGTCCGGCGCATCCACACCACCGACAGCGTGCCGGCGGCCGGCGAGCACGCCGGCGAGTTCGTGCGGGTGCACGCCGTCGGGGACCTGGTGGTGGAGGCGTTCGTGGCGGTCGGCGAGGAGCGCCCAGGCGAGCGTGATCGGCTGTCGAGCGACGCGGCGCGCACCGGCAGCGAGCCGCGGGCGTGAGGCTCCGCACACGTGGGCCGGATGAGCCTGCGGATCGGCCTGCTCGGCGACGTGATGCTCGGACGCAGCGTCGGCGCGGCGCTGCGCGGTGGAGTCGAGCCGGCCGAGCTGTGGGATCCGAGCCTGCGCGAGCTCGCCCGCTCGCTGGACTTCGTGATCTGCAACCTCGAGTGCTGCCTGTCGGCACGAGGCACGCCGACGACGCTGATCGCAGGCAAGCCGTTCTTCTTCCGCGGCCCGCCGCAGGCGGTCGACTCGCTGCGGGCGATCGGCGTCCGCGTGGCGGGGCTCGCCAACAACCACCTGCTCGACTTCGGCGCCGACGCCGGCGCAGACACCGTCGCGCTGCTCAGAGCCCGCCAGATCGCGACGGCGGGAGCCGGCGACGATGTCGCTGCAGCGCGTGCGCCGGCGATCGTCGAATCCCAGGAGAGGCGCACCGGCGTGCTCGCGCTCGCCGACCATCCGGACGCATACGCCGCCGCAGCCCACCGCTTCGGCACCGCATATGCACGCCTGCGCGCCGGCCCGCCGGATTGGCTGCTGAGCGAGATCGAAGGGCTGCGAACGCGCTGCGATCTCGTCATCGTGTTCGCTCACTGGGGACCCAACATGACGAGCCGGCCCGCCACCTGGCAGCAGCGCGTGGCGGGCGCTCTGTGCGCCGCCGGCGCCGACCTCGTCGCGGGCCACTCGGCGCACGTGTTCCACGGCATCGGCTTTGCGCATGGGCGGCCGGTGCTCTACGACCTCGGCGACGCGCTCGACGACTACCGAGTGGATCCGCTGCTGCGCAACGATCTCGGCGTGCTCGCGATCTGGGCGCACGGCGACGGCGAGGCCACGCTGGAGCTCGTCGGCCTCGCGCTCGAGCACTGCCGCACGCGGCTGGCCGCGGGCGCCGAGGCGGATTGGATCGCCGAGCGCCTGACGCGTGCGTGCGGCGAGCTGGGCACCAGGGTCGAGCGTGTGGAGCCGGGCCGCTTCCGCATACGAGCTGCGTAGCGAGCCGCCGGCGGGGGCGGGCGGGGGCCGGGCCGAGGCCGGTCACCCGCCCCGTGGATCGCTCGCCGAGAGCCGATCTGGCTCCTCGGCGCGCATGACGGTCAGCGCTCGCTGCGACTGCTCTGCGGTGACGACCGTGACGGGCAGCCCAAGCTGTTGGACGTGGTGCGGGAGATCACGGTGCAGCCAGCGCGACACGCGCACCGGCAGAGTCGAGATGATCACCTCGTCGAAGTGTGTCCGCTCGAGCGCATTCCGGACCGCTGCATGCGGGTCCTCGCTGCTGCCGACGATCCCCTCGACGCGCGCGCCCGCAGCCTGCTCGAGCAATGGGATCGCCAGCTCGAGCGTCGCCGCCGCCTCCTCGGTGTCCGGGTCCCAGTAGGGCTTCGGCACCAGCAGCGTGAACAGACATGGTCCGCGAGCCGCGCGCTCGCTCACAGCCGCGAGCAGCTTGGGGGTCGCCGCTGTGCGATGCGCGACGATGAGCACACGCCGAGGTCGAGCGTCCTTCGCGGCCGCCCCGCCGTGCTCGGCGGCGGCGCGTCTCCTCGCGCTGGGCTGCTCAGGGGTCATGCCGCCCCAACCCTGCGCGCCTGCCCGGATCCTGCAGCGGGCGAGGCGAGGCGCCGGCCGACGGGCGTCAGCAGCACCGGCACGGGTGACTCGGCCAGCATGCGACGCACGACCGCGGCGTGCCCGCGGCCAAGGTCCTGGCGCCAGCCGAGGGCGATCAGGTCGCATCGACTCTCGCGCAGGATGTCGAGCAGATGCTCGCGCGGCTCGCCGACGCGCAGCTCGAGGCTGGCTCCGGTGGCGGTGGGGCAGTGACGGGCCAGGAACTCCTCGCTCCATGCCCGCACCTCGTGAGGAAGATGGTCGCTGAAGGCCGGAAGCGCGTGCGGCCTGTGCACGTGCGCGACGACGATGCGCAGCTCGGCGCCGTGTGCCAGCTCGATGATCTCCTCCAGTGCCGCGGCGCTCGCGGGCGTCCCGTCGAGCGGCACCAACACGCTCTCTATCCTCGCCCGGACCGGCGCATCGGGCGGTACGACCACGATCGGGCTCTTCTGGAGGGTTATGAGCGCGAGGGCGGTGCTTCCCGTGGGCCGCCTGCCAGACGCGTCGCCGCGGGCGCCGATCACGATCGCGACCACGTCCTCGGCCGCAGCTGCCTCCGCGAGGACCTGGACGGGCTCGCCGGGCGCGTTTGCGATGGTCACGCCGGCATCGCGCGCGACGGCCGAAAGCGCCAGGCGCTCAGCGCCGACGTGCAGAGCCTCGACCTCTGCTCCGAACAGCCCGCCCACAGCGCTCGCTGTCGAGAGCACGGCCTCCGCCGCCGAGTCGCCGGCTACCGCGGCGATGACCCTGCTCATGAGCGCCCCACGTCCCCGAGCCCCCCGGCGAGCTGCTTCGGGCAGGTGCGCATGCTCTCGACGCTGCGCTCGATGATGCCGGGGGCCATGTCGTTCATATCATTGCTCCTCGCAGCTCGGGGATGCACCAGCTGCAAGCGTCGCGCATGTCGGTGGCCCTCCGCGTCCGTATGTAGTCCCTGCTCCAGTCGTGGCAAAAGCGCACCGGCGGGCCTTGGCCGCGGACCGATACGGAGTCGTGACGAGGGGCGGGAGGGCGGGCTCCGATACCCGCCCGGCGGCCGCCGGGTACGTCGTCGAGCTTGCCGGCGCTCAATGCCCCTATCTGCCCCTCCCCAGGCGGTTGATGCTGACCGGGTACACCTCGTCGAGCTCGCCGGCGCTCAATGCGCCTATCTGCCCGGACCGGGCGACGCCTGCACGGGGACCACGAGCAGCGCGCAAGCGGCCCGGTGCAGCAGCGGGCCTGCTGTCTTGCCGACCAGCACCACGCGCAGCGGCTCGTGTCCGCGTGAGCCCACCACCAGCAGGTCGAGTGCGGCAGATGCCTGCGCGAGCGCCTCGACCGGGTCGCCCTCGAGCAGCGACGCGGTCAGCTTGAGGTCGCGTGCCTGCTGATCGCTTGCCCCGCCCAGCACCCAGCGTGCGTGGGCGGCCAGCTCGCCCTCGCTGTGCGCGTGCTCGCGCACCAGCAGCCGGTCGGCGGGGTCATAGACGCTGAGCACTCGCAACGCGGCGCCTGCGCGCTCGGCGAGGCGCGCCCCGTAGCGCAGCGCGCCGTCTGACTCGGGCGTGCCCGGAGCATAGGCGACACCCAGCTCGCGTATGCCATCCTCGCGGCCGGCGAAGGCGAGCGGTGCGACGGCGACCCTCGCGGCGCCGCCGTCGAGCAGATGCTGGGTGACGCTTCCGAGCTGCACATGCCCCGGGCTGGCCTGGCGGCTCGATGCCACGACGATCGCCTCGGTCGCGGTCCGCCCCGCAAGCTCGTGCAGCACCTCCGCCGCCGAGGCCCCGGGCAGCGCCAGCCGCTGCACGTCCAGCCCGCCCAGCGTGCCGTCAAGGCGCTGCGCCGCCCTCTGCAGCGCGCGTTCGTGCTCTCTCTTGACGGCATCGTGCGTGGTGCGCTGGGGCTTGAAGGCGGACACGAGCGTCAGCCGCGAGTCCGTCAGCCGGGCGAGCAGCGCGCCGAGCGCGATCGCGTCCGCATACGTGGCGCGGTCCAGGTTGACGCCGACGATCACGGTCTGCTCGCTCATGCCTGCGGTCTGCTCGCTCATGCCCGGCAGCGTAGAGGCGCCCCGTGCCCCGCACATCGGCGCAGCGCCCCACATGCGATCCGGGCAAATCACGGAGGCGAACACGGGCGCGCTTGATGTAACGGGGGGTCGTCGCGCACGGAGGCCGGCCGAGCAGCCGGCTATCCATCGCCGGTGTGGCGCGGAGGGCGCGTCAGCCCTTTACGACACCGAGAGGCTCGAGCTGTGCCACGCGGCTGGCCAGGCCGGCGCGCTCCACCACCGCGACGACGCGCTCGACGTCCTTGTACGCGAACGGCGCCTCCTCCGCGAGCCCGCGATCGGACGGGCAGCGCACGACGATGCCCTCGCCTTCGAGCTGGCGGCGCAGCTCGGCGCCGCCGATCTGCCTGCGCGCGCCGGTGCGGCTCATCCGCCGCCCTGCGCCGTGACAGGTGGTTCCGAAGGAGAGCGTCATCGCGCCGGGCCTGCCGGCGAGCACGAAGCTCGACGTCCCCATGCTGCCCGGGATGAACACCGGCTGCCCCACCGCGCGGTATGCGGCCGGGATCTCGGGCGAGCCCGCCGGGAAGGCGCGTGTGGCGCCCTTGCGGTGCACGCACAGGCTCCTGGCTCCGTGGATCTCCAGCTTGGCGACGTTGTGCGCGACGTCATACACCTGGAGCGTCCGGCCTGCCACGTCCTTGCCGAGCACCGCCGCCACCGCCTCGCGCACCCGGTGCGCGAGCACCGCGCGGTTGGCCCACGCGAAGTTCGCCGCTGCGGCCATCGCGGCCAGGTAGCGCTGGCCCTCGGGCGAAGACAGCGGCGCGCACGCGAGCTGGCGGTCGGGCAGCGCGATCCCGTAGCGCGACAGGGCCGCATCCATGCGCCGGACGTAGTCGGTGCAGACCTGGTGGCCAAGGCCCCGCGAGCCGGAGTGGATCAGCACCGTGAGCTGATCCTCACGCAGGGCGAAGGCCTCGCCGGCGACGGGATCGACGATCGCGCGCACGCGCTGCAGCTCGAGGAAGTGGTTGCCCGAGCCGAGCGTGCCGAGCTGATCGGCGCCACGGTCCCGTGCGCGCTGCGAGACCGCGCCCGCCTCGGCGCCGGCCAGGCAGCCGTTCGACTCCGTGTGCTCGATGTCCGCGGGCGTCCCGATGCTCCGCTCGAGCAGCGCCTGTGGGCCCTGCGCAAGCACGCGGTCGAGCGCCGCCCCAGCGAGCCGCAGCGCGCCGCCGTGCCCGGCGCCAACCGGGACGCGGTGCGCGATCGCCTCCACGAGCGCCTCCGCGCGCACACCGAGCTCGCGAGCGCTCAGCGGCAGCGCCAGCAGGCGCACGCCGCAGTTGATGTCATAGCCGACCCCGCCCGGGGAGATCATCCCGTCCGGCGTCTCGGTCGCCGCCACGCCGCCCACGGGAAAGCCATAGCCCTGGTGGATGTCGGGCATCGCCAGCGCCGCGTCGACGATGCCCGGCAGCGTGGCCACGTTCTGCAGCTGCTCCAGCGAGCGGTCGCCCGCGATCTGCTCGAGCAGGTCCCGGTCGGCGAACACCCGCGCCGGAACGCGCATGTCCGCACGCGCGCCGGCGGGGATCTCCCACAGCTCCTCGCCCACCAGCCGCAGCACGCCACTGGCTGTGCGCAACGACTCGGACGCCCCAGGGCGATCTGCGGCCGCCGCATCCGGCTCAGACATCGAGCACGACCGTAGCGGCAAAGCCGTCCCCGACAGGTGCGAACGTGAGCTCGTGGTAGGTGACGCCCTTGACCAGGTGACGAGGGCTGCCGCGGCGTCCGCGCACGGTCGCGCTCAGGCGCCCGCCCTCGAGCGTTAGATGTTCGGCCCGCTCCGGCACGAGATCCTCGGTCTCGGCCAGGTACACGAGCTCTTCGAGGAAGGCCGCGAGCAGCGCCCCGCGGTCGCCGGCCGCGACCGTCACCTCGCGCGCGAGCGTCCCCAGCTCGCCGCCTCGAGCGCCGGCGGCCCCGCGGAGATCCGCGTCGTGGTCGCCCTCGCCCACGAGATCGCCCATGGCCGCCAGCGCCAGCTCGAACACGGCCTCCTCGCTGGCCGCGTCGATCTGCAGCTCGATCTCAGAGGTGTGCTCGAGCCAGCGGTAGCCCATCCGTGCTCGCGCGGCCAAGCTTGGCCGCGCTACGCGCGCGAGGTCCTCGAGCTGCGTGCGGCGCGGGGACTCGCGGCGGCTCCGTGCGAGCGCGTCGCCGGCAGCCGCACCAGACCGCCGGCGGCCGGGGTGTACACGCTCTCGCGCCCATCGTCCCAGCGGATGCGATAGCGCGGGGCCGGGTCGCTCCTGAGGACCTCGCGAATGACGCCGGTCCTGCCAGAGCGGCTCGTGGAGCGCGCCTGCTCTTCGACATGGTCACCAACCCGCATGGCCATCACTTACCTCGCTTCCTCGAATGTCGCAGTGCCAGGGGAATCGCCTCCTGCCAGCGCCCGCGCGGCGACGTGTACGGCTGCTCACGCAGGCTCACCCACAGCAACCCTCGGCGTTGCCTCCTCGTGCCGCTCGACGGTGCCGGAGCGCCAGCCATAGATCGCCTCGCGAACCTCGCTCTCCACGTCCTCGCGCGGCAGCGCGGAACGTGTGTGCCGCCGCCAGCCATGGCGCTGCCTGTCGCCGTGCTCATACGCTCGGCTGGCCGTCCGGCCGCACTCGGGACATGAATGCACGTTGCTGTGGAAGCCGATGCCGCAGGAGTCACAGTAGATGTAGGCCAAGGTCGTCTACCTTTCTCGATTTCGTCAGACGATGGCCCCAAGTGGCGCGGTCTGCCCGCTCGTTCAGGTGTGTCGTCTCTCATCGGCAGCCTACGACATTCTGGAACCAGCAAACATCGGGACTCTGTCACGCAATCATCGAGGTAAACTACCTACGTCCTCGCCTCACCGCTCGCTCGTGAGCGCCTCGCCTCACCGCTCGCTCGTGAGCGCAAGCGCGCGGCCGGCTCGCTCGTGGATCACGCTCGCCGCGGGACGCAGCGTGCGACGCGCGTGCTCTCGGCGAACGTCGCGCGGTTCAGCCGCGTCGATGGCGCGCTCGTAGGCGCTTTCATAGCCCTGGGCGACGAGCCCGGGGGCGTAGCGCTGGGCGACGCTCTCGCGGCAGCGCTCGGGATCGATCTGCGCGAGGCGTGTGACCGCCTGCGCCATGTGCCGCTCGTCGGCGACGTGAAAGCCGTTCTCGCCGTCGATCACGATCTCGCGGGCCGCGCCTTCGGGGAAGGCGAGCACCGGCGTGCCGCACGCGAGCGCCTCGACCATCACCATGCCGAACGGCTCGGGCCAGCGGATCGGCATGAGGAGCGCTTTCGCGCGCGCGAACAGCTCGATCCGGCGCTCACCGCCGACCTCCCCCACGTAGCCGATCTGGTCCCCGCCGAGGTGCGGCTCGATCCTGCTCGCGAAGAACTCCCGTTGTCCTGGCTGCACGGGGCCCGCCAGCACGAGTCGGCATCCGCAGTGCCTGGCAGCGGCGATCGCACGATCGGCGCCCTTGACCGGGTCCATGCGCCCCATCCACAGCAGGTAGTCGTGCTTGTCGGTGCACAGCGGCCAGTCCTCGACGACGATCGGGTTGGGGACCACGGCGCTGACGCGCACGCCGGCGGGAGCGAGCTCGGCCTGCGAGCGGCTGATCGCGACCAGGCAGGCCTTGTGTCCGTGGCGGGCGTAGAAGCGTGCGGTCTGCGCGGTGAAAGGGCCGTGCAGCGTGTGCACGACCGGCGCGCCGGCGCGGGAGGCCATGGCGAGCGCGGTGAAGCCCGAGTGATCGTGGACGACGTCGAACGCCCGCCCGTCCCGGGCCGCTCGCTCGATCTCATCCAACGCCGCGGCCACGTGGTCGCTCTCGTGCAGCGCCGAGCCGATCGTGTCGGGATGCGCATCCTCCAGCAGCGGGCGCACCTCGGCGCTGGAGTGCGAGCCAGGAGCGGCAAACAGCGTCACATCGTGACCGCGCGCGACCAGCTCGTCGCAGAGCAGCGCGACGGCCGCCTCGATGCCGCCGTAGGCGGGCGGGGGCACCGGGATCCACGGAGGAGCCAGGACGGCGATGCGACGTGCCCGGCGCGCCACGTGCGGAAGGCGAAGCAGGCGGGTGGTGGCGGAGGGCTCGCTCATCGGGGATGTCGATCTCGTGTGCAGCATATGCTGCAACCGTCTCCGGCGCGGGCGAACCTAGCTCCGCGGCCTGCTCGATGCCCGGTCAGGAGACGACCTCGGCCATCAGCCGCTCGTGCTCGTCGTGGCTGGCGAAGAGGAAGCGACCCAGGCGTGCGAGCGCTTCGACGGAGTGCGGGTCCTGGTCTAGCTGGGGGATCTGGATGACGCGGCTCAGGCCGAGCGTACGCAGGAGACGGCGTTCGTTGACGCGGTCCTGCTCGACCTGATCGTGGTACTCGCGCAGGTTCTCCGCCACGCGGCGTGCGAGCGATGCTCCCAGCGAAGCGCGCAGCGCCTCCGCGACTCCTCCGGCGTCGAGATCCGCGATCTCGTCGTGGTGCACGCGGTTGATCACGATGCCGCCGAGGCGCATGTGCGTGGAGCGCAGCCTGCGCGCGAGGAAGACCGTCTCTTCGACCGGCCCGGGCTCGGCGACGGCAACGAGCAGGAAGGCGGTCCTCGGATCTCGCAGCAGCTGGCGCACCTTCGCTGCTCGCTCGCGGAAGCCTCCTCTGAGCTCGCCGAGGAGCGCGAGGAACGCGGTGACGTCTTCGAGCAGCACGATGCCGGTGACGCGCGTGAGCAGGCGCAGCATTGCGGCGGAGCCGCCGCCAAGCACACGGGCGCCCAGGCCGGCGGACCGCAGCATGGCGGCGAGCGCACGGCTTTCCAGGAACCGTGTCAGGCGATCGGGCGCGTCCAGGAAGTCGAGCGCGCTGCGCGACGGCGGCGTGTCCAGCACCAGCAGGTCGTAGTCGCCCGTGCGGTCGAGCTCGTACAGCTTCGCCACCGCCGTGAACTCCTGTGTCCCCGCCACGGCATCCGCGAGCTGCTGGTAGACGCGGTTGCCGAGCAGCTCTCCCCGGGCGCGCTCGTCGTCCAGCAGCAGTTCGACCAGCTCGTCGAGCGTGCGCCGCACGTCCAGCATCATCGCCCACAGCTCGCCGCCCGGCCGCCATTCGGGCGAGCGGACGCTGGAGCGCAGCCCCTCGATCGGCACGCGCACCGGCTGGTTGCCGAGCTGCTCGAGGCCGAGGGACTCGGCGAGTCGTCGCGCAGGGTCGATGGTGATGACCGCGACCTTCAGTCCCCGTGAGGCCATGCCCAGCGCGACCGTCGCGGCGATCGTCGTCTTCCCGACCCCGCCAGCTCCCGCGCAGATGCACACGCGTGTGTCCGGCGGAATCGCCGCGGAGCTCACCGCCCGCCCTCCACGAGGCGCTCGCCGAGCGTTTCGAGCGCGGCCCGGTTGGGAGGCCGTCCCGGCAGCAGCGGCAGCTCGAGCGCGCCGTGCCCTTTCGTGGCGGCGGACAGGCGTGCCAGCTGCTGTTCCTGGGCCTCACGCCGCACGTGCTGGGACAGCGCGGCGCGCAGCGCGGTACGGCACGGCAGGTCCGGCGTGCTGTCGAGAGCCCTCGCCAGCTCATGGGCATCCTCGTCGTCGAAGCGCCGCGGGTAGACGCGGTTGGCCAGCACGCCGTCGATCGCCATCCCCGGCGAACGCTCGAGCTGCTCGCAGAGCATGATCGTCTCGCTCACCGCGAGCTCTTCTGCAAGCGCGGCGATCAGCACCCCGGTCACCTCGCTCGCGGCGAGCATACGGGCGATCGCGCGAGCCTGGCCGGCAACGGGTCCAGCCCGTGCGATCCCGGCGAAGGTCGCGGGCGAGCGCAGCAGCGCAAGGCACTGACCGCTCGACGGTCCGTCCACTATCACCAGGTCATAGCCTTGCGCCCTTCCCGTGCGGCGCTCGCGACGGGCGAGCTCCCAGATCTTGCCAATCGTCACCAGCTCGCCCAGGCCCGGAGTTGCCGCCGTCAGGTAGCCGACGGTGCGGCTCGCCATCAACGCCGTTCCGAGCGCGCCGAGCTGCAGGCGCAGGTACTCGCGCAGCGCCTCACGCGGATCGATCGAGATCGACATCAGGCGCGGAGCCAGCTCCACCTCGTGCATCCCCGCGCCGCGGCGCCCGAGGCTGCGCGCGATGCGGCTCTGGCCGGAGAGCTCTGCGACGATCGTGTGAAGGCCAAGCCCCGCGGCGGCAAGCCCGAGCGCGGCGGCGATCGTGGACTTGCCGGCGCCGCCCTTCCCCGTCACGATCAGCAGTCGCTTGCGTCGCAGCGTCTCGCCTAGGCCCGCCAAGGAGTCCCTCCTCCAGCACGGCCCCCGTGTCTGATAAGCCACGCCATCGGCAGATGACTCGGATTCGTAGCGGATGGCAGCCACCGAGGCCGGCTCACCCCTTCCTCGATCGCCGGGGGCCGATCGCGATCGCCCACCGCGGCGGCGCGGACGACGCACCGGAGAACACCTTGCCGGCGTTTCAGGCGGCCGTCGAGCTGGGCTACCGCTACCTGGAGACCGATGCCCACGTGACCCGCGACGGGCTCGTCGTGGCCTTCCACGACGAGCGCCTGGACCGCGTCACCGATCGCCGCGGCGTGATCTGTGAGCTCGACAGCGCCGAGGTGCGCGCTGCGGACGCCGGCTATCGCTACTCGCGCGACGGCGGGCGTTCCTTTCCCTTTCGCGGCGGCGGCATCGGCGTGCCGCTGCTGGAGGAGATCCTGGAGCGCTGGCCTGATGCGTGCGTGAACATCGATCCGAAGTCGGACGCCTGCGTGCAGCCGCTGGCGGCGCTGATCGACCGTGTGGACGCCTGGGAGCGCGTCTGCTTCGGCTCCTTCTCCGATGCCCGCCTGCGCCGCATCAGGGCGCTGGGCGGCGCCAGAGCGTGCACGTCGATGGGCCCGCGGGCGGTCGCGCTGGCGCGGCTGACGGGAGCGCTCGGGCTGATGCTGCGGCAGGGCGCCGACTGTATCCAGGTGCCTGTGCGGCAAGGGCCGGCGGCCATCGTCACCGCCCGCTTCGTTCGCGCCGCCCACCGTCGCGGACTGCCGGTGCACGTGTGGACGATCGACGACCGCGCGGGGATGGAGCAGCTCCTGGACCTGGGCGTGGACGGCATCATGACCGACCGCCCGCGGCTGCTGCGCGAGGTGTTCCTCGCCCGGGGCCTCGACATCGCCGGCCGGCCGTGAGTCACGCGGCCGCGGGCGCGCTTGCATCCTGGCCGACCTCGGCGCAGGAGCTGTGCCGGGCGCAGCGCGAGCTGGCCCTCCGGCAGGCACCCGAGTGGCAGCCGCCGCCCGGCGCGTACGCGATCGGGGGATGCTTCGTGTGCTTTGCTCGCGGCGCTCAGCCGGCGGGCGCGCAGGGAGAGCCCGGCTGGGCGGCAGCCGCGGTGGCCGTCGAGCGGCGCATCGTGGCCAGTGCCCTCGTGGCAGGCCGGGCGCCGGCCGCCTACCGGCCGGGACTGCTTGCCCTGCGCGAGGGACCGCTGCTGGAGGCGGCGGTGCGGGCACTGCCCAGCGCACCGGATGTGCTGCTGGTCAACGCCGGCGGCCGCGACCATCCTCGCAACGCCGGCCTCGCCCTGCAGCTGGGGGTCCTCGTCGGCGTGCCGACGGTCGGTGTCACGCACAGGCCCCTGCTGGCGGCCGGCGAGTGGCCGGAGGATGAGCGCGGCGCACGCAGCCCCCTGCTGCTGGACGGCGAGACCGTC
>JASHYF010000149.1 GCA_030043235.1 Solirubrobacteraceae bacterium
GAGATGGTCTTCACACCGCCGTGGTCGCCGGAGATGATGAGCGAGGACGCCAAGTTCGCGCTCGGGTACTGAGCCGGCCAGCAGCGCAGTAGTTGACGAGTGCGCGGCTTGGTCTTCCGTGCTGGTGGTTGAGAGCTTCGCGAGCGCGGCGCCGTCTCGGGTGCAGTCCGTCGCCTCTCTCGTCCAGCGGAGCTCCCATGCGTGCTGCGTCGCGCCCGTTTCGCATGGGGCTAAAGGTGGGCTAAAGGGCGCTGGACGGCGCGAGCGGTGTTCGGGCCACTGCCTCCTGAACGTGGCCTGCAGTTACGATCTGAGCGGTCGGCTCGGAGAGGGCGATGCGGTCGGCTCGGAGAGGGCGATGTCGAGCGCGGCTCGCATGACCGCCAACGTGCGTCGGAGGTCACCGGCGTGGCCGTCGTCCGTCGATTCGATGTAACTCTGTGAGAGCAACTGCAGTCCTTGCTGATCGAGTACATCCTGTAGCGGAGCGTGGATGCCAGCGGATCTCATTCTTCGCGTAAGGACAGTGTCGAGCCCGCGCTCCACATCCGGAAGCTGGGGTAGCGAGATCTCGGCGGTCAGCCGGTCGCGGACTCGCTGGTAACCATCGAGGCGCGTGTAGTCGCTCTGCGTGGCAACGACCATTACCGCGTCCATCGCCGCGAACGCACGCGCCGTTTGATCAAAGAACGCGTCCGCGACCTCCGGCGAGCCTCCCCAATGGTCGGTGTCCTCTACCAGCATCACAGGGCATCGCTTGATGTCCCAAAAGACGTTAAGGAGTCGCTGCATGCCGCGCAGAACAAGCGAAGGATCGGTAGCGCGCTCGAGCTCCTCGCCGGCGGCCCGCTTGACGTCGCCCACCACCTTTGCCGTGAGGACGTTGCCTGCGGCGATCTCGAAGCCGGCCCTGAGCTCGCGCGTGGTGGTCTGCGTTCTGCGATCCGCCGTAGCGCGATCGAGAGCCTGGCTCTCGTGACGGGTCAGCTGGGCGTCGGGTATATCTCGGGTCTCGGCGATCGCATGGCGCGCAAAAGCCGCGGGATCGCCGGCCTCCACACCGATCACGCTCACGCGAAGTGGCAGGAAGCCCTCGTCGAGACTGTTCGCCACCGCCGCGATCAGGCTCGACTTCCCGGACCCCATCCGCCCGACGACCGTGATGACGCCCTCACCGCGGTCGATGCTCCGCCGTAGCTCGCCGTCCACGTCCGGCGCACCAAGCGTCACGTACGCCACGTGTTCGTCGGCGAGCAGATCGAAGCGGCCAGAGGTCTGAAAGGCGAACTCGTCGTCGAGCCTTGGCAGTATGTCGCGCATCAGCGATTGCTCTCAAGAAGCTCATAGAGCTTGCGGGGGCGTCCGCTGCGCGCCTGCTGGGCGGGGAACGAGCGCACCAGCCCCTCTTCCTCCAGCTCGCGCAAAACCTGTCGGGCGCGCTGACCGGAAACGCCCAGGGTGGCCAGGAGCTGAGGGTCTGAGCCTGACGTCGGTCCGTGGTCAGCTAGATACGCCGCGATCGTCGCTGCCGAACGCGGCAGCTTCGCCAAACGGAGGCGCTGCTTCTCACGCCTTGCTAGCAGCTCATCAACCGGCTCGGGGGAGAGAACGGCGGTGCGTGTCAGCTCGAGGAGCGACCGCGGAAGGCCGTCGGTCTGACCCACGATCGCATCGATGTCGACGTTGAGCTCATCGGTCAGGCGCCGAGCGAGAAACTCCCGCTGCTCGGCCGCCGAGAGCGGCGCAAGGTCGAGCTGCACGTCGAAGAATGCGCTCGCCGGCGGGCGAGTGAGCTCGTCGCGAAGCACATCGTTAGCCGCGACCACCCACTGGTGCTCATGCTGCCACAGCTCATCCCGCAGTCGCCCAAAGAGGGTGTGAGCATTCCCCTCGCCGGGAGGCGAGTCGAGCAGAATCAACGACGCTGGCGCCTCGCCAAGACGTCGCGCGAGGCGGAGCAAGGCACCGGACGGCGTCGTCTCGGGCACTACGCTCGAGCGCAGGACATCGCCGAACGCTCCCCAGCGTTGGCCCAGCGCATCGGCGATGACCATCAGCGCCTGCCCGGCATCCTGCGCGGGCCCGAGATCGACATAGACGGCCGGCCGCTCGTCGTCATGGTGGTCAGCCTCGAGGGCGCGCAGGAGCGTGGTCTTGCCCGAACCGGGCGGACCGAGCACAAGCACGTTCAGCTTGCGGTCGACCGCGGTCCCCAACGCAGGCATGATGCCGGGTACTAGAAAGAGGTCTCGGTCGACCGTGCCGAGGAGCGGGCGGTTGTCAAGACGCGACATATTGCGAAAATATAACAAACTTTCGCAATAGCGTCCTGCCCGGGTCCTGCCACAGCCGTGACAGACCTCTGATCAAGCCGGCGCGGCTGCCGTCTCGCGCGCGAGCGACACGAGCGTGGCGAGCTCGGCGGCGATGTTATCGCCGATCGAGTCGATGTCCGGCAGCGCGTCGAAGTCGCCGAGCAGGCCGAAGTTCATCTGGCCGTTGTAGGACATGATGGCGATCGCCAGCGCGTGGTTTTCGGGCAGGAAGGCCACGGGGATCGCGTGCAGCATCTCGCGCCCGAGCACATACAGCGGGAACTGCGGGCCTGGCACGTTGGTGACGATCAGGTTGAACAGGCGCGTGGAGAAGTTCAGCCGCGAGGCCTGTGCGAGGATCGTCGGCGGCGCGAAGTTCTGGACGCCGGCGATCACCTCCGCGCCGAGCGCCTGCTTGGACTCCTTCAGCCCGTCCAT
>JASHYF010000150.1 GCA_030043235.1 Solirubrobacteraceae bacterium
CGGAACGCCGCGGACAGTCGTTCGAACAGGCTGCGCGCGCGTCGCGGGCGTGGCGGCGGCAGAGCCAGCGACTGGCCGTCGCTCTCCCGCATCCAGCCCTCGAACACGGCGCGCGGCGCGCACAGCTCGCACACGATGCGACGCCGCCCGGCGTCCACGAACACGTCCGGCTGCTCGCCCCGCAGCAGCCGCCGCGCGCACACGTCGCACTCCACTTCCGGCTGGGAGGTGACGATCGTGCGTGTGGCCATATGTGCCCCTCAGACTATCTACAGGCGCAGCGGCGAGGCGCTCCAGCCAGCCGTGCGAGCCCGCTGCGCCTGCCTACGCGTGGACCGCGGCGCGCTCCTCGCCGGCCTGCTCGACGACCTTCTGCGCGAGGTGGGCGGGGACCTCCTCGTAGCGCAGGAACTCGAGCGTGTAGTCGCCCTGGCCCTGGGTGATGGAGCGCAGGTCGGGGGCGTAGGAGAGCATCTCCGCCATCGGCACCTCGGCCTTGATCTCGGTCATGGCGCCCACCGGCTCCATCCCCTGCGGGCGGCCGCGGCGGCTGTTGAGGTCGCCGATGACGTCGCCGACGTGCTCCTCGGGGACGGACAGGGTGACGAGCATGATCGGCTCGAGCAGCACCGGGTCGGCCTGTTCGAGCGCCTGTTTCATCGCCTGGATGCCGGCGAGCTTGAAGGCGATCTCGGAGGAGTCGACGGAGTGGTACTGCCCGTCGAACAGGCGCACGCGCACGCCCTGCACGGGGTAGCCGGCGAGCACGCCCGCTTCCATCGCCTCACGCACGCCCTTCTCGACGGCGGGGATGAACGAGCTGGGGATCACGCCGCCCTTGATGTTGTCGACGAACTCGAAGCCGTCGGCGTTCTCGGAGTCCTTCAGCGGCATGATCTCGATGTGGCAGTCGCCGAACTGCCCGCGCCCGCCGGACTGCTTCTTGTGGCGGCCGTGGGCGGTGGCGCTCGCGCGGATGGTCTCCTGGTAGGGGACGCGCGGCGGCTTGAGCGTGACCTCCACGCCGAAGCGCGAGCGCAGCCGGTCGACGATCACTTCCACGTGCACCTGCGAGAGCCCGGCGACGATCTGCTCGCCGGTCTGCTGGTCGCGGTGCAGGTCGATCGTGGGGTCCTCCTCCTGCAGGCGTCGCAGCGAGGAGAGCACCTTGTCCTCGTCGCCGCGGCTCTTGGGCTCGACGGCGAAGGCCATCACCGGCGCGGGCAGCTTGATGCGCGGCATGTCGATCGGCTCGTCGCGCTCGGCCAGCCAGTCGCCGGCGCGGGTCTCCTTGAGCTTGGCCACCGCGCCGATGTCGCCGGGCCCGAACTCCTGCACGTGCTCGACGTCCTTGCCGGCGAACGTGACGAGCTGGCCGATGCGCTCCTTGACGTGGGCGCGCGTGTTCAGCAGCTGGCTGTCGGCGCGCAGCACGCCCTGGTAGACGCGCAGCAGGTTGATGCGCCCGGCGAAGGGGTCGGCCCGCGTCTTGAACACGTAGGCGTACAGCGGCTCTGACTCGCTGGCGGTGAGCGCCACGTCCCCCACCTGCAGCGCCCCGTGCTTGACGGGCGAGGGCAGGTCCTCGACGATCGCGTCGAGCAGGCGGCTGGTGCCGAGGTTGCCGGTGGCGACGCCGCATACGACCGGGAAGATCTTGCCGTGGTTGGTGCCCTCCTTGAGCGCGTCGACGATCTCCGCGTGGGAGATCTCATCGCCCTCCAGGTAGCGCTCCATCAGCGCGTCGGACACTTCGCACACCTCGTCCATGAGCTTCTCGCGGTATTCCTGCGCCACCGCTGCGGACTCCTCGGGGATGGGAATCTCGCTCCACGCGCCGCGCAGACCACCGCCTTCGGCGGCGGTGCCCGAGTCCTGGCGGAAGGCCTTCATGTCGACGAGGTCGATCACGCCCTGGAGCTCGTGCTCGGCGCCGATTGGGATCTCGGTGGCGACCACGTGCTGGCCGAAGGCGCGCTTGAGCTGCTCGAGCGTGCGGAAGAAGTCGGCGCGCTCGCGGTCGAGCATGTTGACGAACAAAAGGCGCGCGATGTCCAGCTCGGCCGCGCGCGCCCACAGGCGGCTGGTGGTGACCTCCACGCCCATCACCGCGTTGATCACGAACACCGCCGACTCGCACACGCGCAGCGCCCCCAGCGCGTCGGCCACGAAGCTCGGCTCGCCGGGCGTGTCCAGCAGGTTGATCTTGCGATCGTGCCACCCCAGCGTGCTGAGCGTCGTGGAGATCGACATCTGCCGCGCCTGCTCGTCCGGGTCGGCGTCCGAGGTGGTGCTCTTGTCCGGCACCGAGCCCAGCCGGTTGATCGCGCCTGCCTCGAACAGCAGCGCCTCGTGCAGCGAGGTCTTCCCCGACCCTCGGTGTCCGACGAGGGCCACGTTGCGTATACGGTCCGCTGGGGGGTGCATTGGAATCTCCTTCTTCGGTGTGAAAGCACCATACCGGGGCATCCCAGCCGGCGCCAGTTTCCTTAGACGTACGTGGGACGGGGCGCGCATGCGCGCCCCGGGAGGCCGTACATGTACGGCCTCCCCAGGAGCCGCATGCGGCTCCTGGAGCGGACGGCGCAAAGTGCCCCGAATGGGGTATGCGCCGTCCGGCCGGCAGCGCATGCGCTGCCGGGGGGCCGATCGAAGATCGGCCAGCACATGTACGGCTCGGGACGGGGCCACCTACGGCCCCGTCCCACCACGAGACACGGCCATCCGATCTCCCGCCTACCGTTTCAGCTGTGCGAAC
>JASHYF010000151.1 GCA_030043235.1 Solirubrobacteraceae bacterium
AGCCTACGGTCCGCCTGCGACGCCGGCGGGCCGCTGGGGCGCGGCGCAGGGAAGGAAGGCGAAGCTGCGGAGTCTTCGTGGGGTACCTGCTCACAGGGTGTGAGCATCCGTCGTCCGTAGCCCGGCCAAAGGAGTCTGATGCGCCCAGCCTTGAACACCCTCCTCCCCGCTCTCGCCATCTCGCTCGCGCTCGCCGCGTGTGGCAGCAGCTCGAAAAGCACCTCGAGCTCCCCGCCGAGCTCCTCCTCCACGAGCGCCTCCTCCTCCGCGACCACCACCACCTCGACGAGCGCTGGCGCGCAAGCCGTGAAGACGGCGTCCAACTCGCAGCTCGGGGCCACGGTGCTCGTGGACGCGAGGGGCATGACGCTCTACCACCTGAGCGGCGAGCAGCATGGCAAGTTCATCTGCAAGAGCGCCGGATGTGAAAAGAACTGGCCGCCGGTGGCCGCGAGCGCGACCAACACCGCCATCAGTGGCTTGGAAACGGTCAAGCGCCCGGACGGCAGCGAGCAGCTCGCCTACAGAGGCGAGCCGCTGTACACGTTCGCGGGAGACAGGGCGCCCGGCGAAGCCAACGGGCAGGGCGTCAAAGACGGCGCCCACACGTGGAGCGCCGTGGTGGCGAGTGCGAGCGGCGCAAGCACCGGCCAGTCCACGTCGGCTTCCCAACCGGCGAGCTCCGGCGCCAGCAAACCCTACAGGTAGACAGTCGCGCCGCGGCCCGCTCTCGAGGCCCGCCACGCCCCTGCGCTGGTCGCGTCGTATCGTGGGGCGATGGCCCACGAGCACCGCGCGCACCGTCACGGAGCGCACGCCCACGCGCACGGCGGGAGCGCCGAGGTCGACCGCCGTCGCCTGACCGGCGCGCTCGCGCTGATCGTGGCGTTCATGGCGGTCGAGTTGGCGGCGGCGGTGCTGTCGCACTCGCTGGCGCTGCTGTCCGACGCGGGCCACATGCTGACGGACGCGGCCGCGATCGCCTTCTCGCTGGTGGCGCTCGCGCTCGCCTCGCGTCCCCCGCGGGGCGCGCTGACGTTCGGGCTGCGCCGCGTCGAGATCCTCTCGGCGCTGGCCAACGGCGTGACGCTGCTGGTGCTCGCCGCGCTGATCGCCTACGAGGCGATACGCCGCCTGTTCGCGCCGCCGCGCGTGCACGGCGAGCTGGTGCTGGCGGTGGCGCTGGCGGGCGTGCTCGTGAACCTGCTGGCGGTGTGGCTCATGTCCTCGGCCAACCGGCGCAGCCTGAACGTCGAGGGCAGCTTCGAGCACCTGCTCGCCGACCTGTATGGCTTCATCGGCACGGCGATCGCCGCGGCGATCATCCTCGCCACCGGCTTCCAGCGCGCCGACCCGATCGCGTCCCTGTTCATCGCGGCGCTGATGACGCGCACGGGCCTCGCGCTCGTCAGGGAGTCCGGACGCGTGTTCCTGGAGGCCGCCCCCAGGGGCCTCGACCCGCAGCAGATCGGCCGCGCGCTCGTCTGCGAGCCGGGTGTGGTGGAGGTTCACGACCTGCACGTGTGGGAGGTCACGAGCGGCTTCCCGGCGCTGTCCGCACACGTGCTCGTGGGCTCAGAGAACGACTGCCACGCCGCGCGGCGGGGGCTCGAGGCGATGCTGCACGAGCGCTTCGGGCTCGATCACACGACGCTGCAGGTCGACCACGCCGGCGGCGAGCGCTCGGACATCCTCCAGCTCACGATCGCGCCCTCCCAGGCAGGCTCCCAGCCGGCGCACGCGAGCGACGCAGCGTCAGGGGACGCCGAGCCCGCGCGCGCGCGCCGCGCGCCTCCCCAGGCGAGCTCCGAGCCCTCGCGCTGATGCGGATCCTCGTGGGGGTGCTGGGCGGCGCGCTGGTCGCGCTGATGCTGGTGGAGATCCTCGTCACGTACCTGTTGCCGCGGCGGGTCAAGCGCGATCCGAGGCTCGTACGCATGGTGTTCGCGTACGGGTGGCGCCCCTGGCGGCGACTCGCGCGGCGCCTGCCGGCGCAGGCCGGCGACACGATGCTCGGCCTGTACGGGCCCTTCGGCGTGTTCGTCAACCTCGTGCTCTGGGTGGCGGCGATGATGCTCGGCTACGCGTGCCTGCAATGGGCGGGGCACTCGCACCTGGCGCACGGGCACGGCGTGGACTTCGGCGAGGACGTGTTCTTCAGCGCGGCCACGATGGCCAGCAGCGGCACCGCGGGCCTCGCCGCGCACAGCGGCTTCGCGAAGGCGGTGCAGGTGATCGACGCGGCCAGCGGCCTTGCGGTGATAGCGATCGTGATCGGCTACCTGCCCTCGCTCTACCAGGCGTTCTCGCGCCGGGAGGCGACCGTGTCGCAGCTCGACGCCCGCGCCGGCTCGCCGCCGAGCGCGGGACGCCTCGTGCTGCGCACGACCCGGCGCGGCGGCTGGAATGCGCTGTGCGCGTATCTCGGCGGCTGGGAGCAGTGGGTGGCGGAGCTGATGGAGACCCACCTCGCATACCCGGTGCTCGGCTTCTTCCGCTCGCAGCACCTCAACCAGAACTGGCTGGCGGCGATGTGCACGGTGCTCGACGCGTGCGCCTTCACGATCGCGGCTGCGCCGCGTGAGCACGTGGACTCGGCGCGCTTCACGTTCGCGATCGCGCGCCACGCGGTCGTCGATCTCAGCTACAGCTACCGCGTCGCGCCGGCGCCGCCGGCGCGCGACCGGCTCCCCCCGGAGGATCTGTCGGAGCTCTTGCGCCAGCTGCGCGAGGCCGGCGTGGAGCCCTCCGTCGAGCCGGCCGCGGTGGCCGAGCGCCTGGCGCACACGCGCGCGATGTACGAGCCGTACGTGTGCGCGATGTCACAGCGCCTCGAGCTGGCGCTGCCGGCGTGGCTCGCGCCGGACTCGCCGACGGACAATTGGCGGAATACGGAATGGCACTGACGCTCCGGTCGTCTCGCGACAGACGCGACGCTTCGCGTGGGCGTCTGTCGCGAGGCGACCTCCGCTTTGCGAGGGGCGCGGGCGGACGCGTGGCGTGGGCGTCTGTCGCGAGGCGACCTCCGCTTTGCGAGGGGCGTGGGCGGACGCGTGGCGTGGCGCGGTTCGACGCTCTCGGCGACGCGCTCATTCCAAGCTGTGTCGGTGGCGCCTCGCGTACGGCGTTCTGGGCGTGGGAGCTGCGGCGAACGACGCGCCCGGCGGCGCGTGGATCGTCGCGCTCGCGATTGTGCGCCCGAGCCCTTCGCCTGGCGAGTAGATGACTTCCACGTTGAGCGTGTGCCTGTCGCAACCGCTTGTGCTGGGGTCGTCGACCCGCCAGCTGATGCGTTCGCCGCGTAGCACGTCGCGGTCGATGCTTTCCAGGGCGCCGCCGCGGCCGCCGTGCGGGGCGCCGCAGATCTGCGACAGCATCATGAGTGTGTAGTGCTGGCTCGCGCTTGTGACCGCGAACGGAGCGATGAGCGATATCGACAGCCCGCTTACGGTCTGCGCTCGGGTCGCGAGACTCACCTGCAGCGGTAGATGCAGCGCGGGTTCGGGGGCCGAAGGCGCGATGTGGGGGGAGGGGCATGGTTTGGCGAGATGCGAGACCGCGCCCGGTGGGAGGCTGGGGGCGCGGTTGCAGAGCCTGCCGCCGATGCGGTAGGTGATGAGCGACAGTGCCGGGCCGGGGGCCAAGTCGCCGAACGTTCCAAGTGCTTCACCGCCGTAGCCAGCCTGTTCTTGGGGGGAGAAGTCATGCACGATCAGATAGGCGCCCGTCGTGGCCGCCACGTCAACCGTGTGGCTGGCGCGCTTGAACTCGTAGGTGACGCTCACGGCTTGGGGGCCCAGGAGTCCGTAGAGGAGATCGCGCAGGTCCGTCGGTGGGGTGTGGCTCACGTTCGCGTTGGGGTCGGCGCTGCGATCGACGCCGACGTGCTCGCCCGCGACGGCTTTGCCTTCCAGCGCGCACGAGATCGTCTCGCTCCCGATTTGATCGAACACGCTCCCGTGGTAGACGTCTCGTGGCAGCGCGTTCGCCGGGATCGGGTGGAAGCGTCCGTCGTTTGCGAAGGCGCCGTCGACGCCGAGCACGCCGAGCTGCCCATCCTGGACCCGGCCGGTCTGCAGGCAAGTCTCGCCGCGTGTGGTGTGCACGATCCGCATGCCCCAGGGCAGCCCGCCTTCTGGATCGGGGGTCGTGACGACGATCCCGCTCGCTCCTCCCAGGGCGCTCACGCCGATGCCCGCGTTTGGATTCAGCAGCTCTTCTGGGCGCACCGGCGCACCCGTGAGGATCACGCCCGTCGCCGCGAGCGCGATCGCGCAGACGCCGAGCACGGCGAGCATCGCCAGCGCCGGCGAGCGCCGTCTGATGCGCCCGAGCCGCAGACGGCCAGCGCGGACGCGCTGGCCGTCTGGGGACAGGCGCCGTCGTGCCGCCTCGTGCAGGGCCCGCTCGAACTCTGGGAAGACGCTCATCTCTCACCTACCAGTCGGATTCGCAGGGTGCGCAGCCCACGGCTCACGCGTTGGCGCACCAACGCCTCCGAGCACGCCAACTCGCTGGCTATCTCGCTGTAGGCGCGTTCGTGGATCACGCGCGCGCGGACCGCATCGCGCTGGTCGTCTGGAAGCGCCTCCAGCACATGCTCGCTGCTCGACAGCCGCTCGATGATCTCGGCGGCGTGATCATCCAGCACCAGCGCCGGCAGCCCCAGACGCAGCCGCGCCTGCGCCTCCACACGACCACCGCGGAGGCTGGCAGCCAGTACGTGGCGGGCGATGCCGAACAGCCATTGGTCGGCGCGCCCACGCGCGGGGTCGTAGCTGTCGATGCCCTCCAAGGCACGCGCAAACGTCTCCGCCATCAGGTCAGCAGCCAGATCCTGCCGGCCGACGCAACGCATGAAAAAGCCGAGCACCGGCCGCTCGAAACGCCGGTAGAAGGCCGCAAACGAGTCAGCGTCTGCGGGTGCTCCCCAGGCCAAGCCCTGCATGTAGGCACCGTTTCGGCCGTCCCGGATGCTCATCCTCAGCTATTGTCATCGGCGCAGGCTTCTGTGACACGCAGCCGATGCCCGGCAGAGCTCGTGTGGCGGCGGCGCGAGGCTTCTGCGTATCGTCGGACGCACCACCCCGCACCTTGAGAGCAGCCGTTGCGCGGTGGTTCGGCGGCCCGGTACGAGCTTGACGCCCGGCCTCAGCGCCGGTCCGCCGCCAGCTCAGCCATCCGCGCCCGCTGCTCGGTGAGCGTCCCGGGCGGAAAATTCTCGACGCGCTCGAAGCGCTCGCCTCTCCGCACGTACACGAGGTCGATGCGGATCTCGGCCCAGCCGCCGCCATCGTTGAGGTGACCGCTCAGCAGCGCCTCCGAACGATTCACGCGTCCGGGGCGATCCTGGGCGGGACAGTTCCACCACCAGCGCAGATCGTCCGCGACGGCGGCCGCGGCGAGCATCTGGTCCACATAGGCGTCGGCGTCTGTCCCGGGCGCGAGCGTGGACGCCCGACGGTGGTCGACGAGGACCAGGTCGTCGTGCAGACACGCCCGGACGGCTGCACGATCCCGCCGGTTGAGCGCCTGAGGCACCGCGATGCTCAGTCGTAGGGTCAGCGCAGCATCGTCGTCTTCGATCAGCTCCGCGTAGCGCTCGCGCGCGGCGGTCTCGTCGGCCAAGACCTCGATGTAGGCGACGCCGCCACGTCCCAGCGCGGCAAGCGCAAAACAATCGCCGCCGTGGCGCACGAGCGCCGCCCAGTCGGTGCGGACGAGCGGCGTGCCGCCAAGTGAATCGCCGAGGCGTGCGCAGACGGCATCAGAGCCGTGCAGCGTTCCCCAACCGTTTGGCCGGCGATCGAACAGGTTGACGTCCTCAGCGAGAGGGGCCTCCCAGCGCTCGCCTGGCTGCTCGCCTGGCTGCTCGCCGGACCGCTCGTTGTGGCGGGCGGGCCGGTCGGTGTCAGCGAGGGCCCGCCGTGTGGCCGCCGGCCCAGTGCCACCCAGCTCGACATAGCGCTCGAGCATCGCTCGACGGTCCTCCGGCTCGAATTGCTCCATTCGCACGATTCGACCATCGTCCACCACGGACACGTGGCCAAGTGGGAGCGAGGCCGGCCCCACGCGCTCGCCGCGGTTCGTGCCGTGGAGCGTCAAGCAGATGGCGATGACGCGCTCATCGCACGCCAGCATCTCGTCCACCTCCATGTGCAGGTCGGGCATCATCGCGAGCATCGAGCGGATGGCGCGCTCGAGCTGCGTAAGTCCCACAGTTGGCTTCCACGACATCTGCCTGTGGTCGACCAGCGCACAGTCCTCGGCGTAGAGAGCGAGCAGCTCGCCGACGTCGCGGGCCGCCCAGCGGCGGACGTGCTCTGCGTAGAGCCGTTCAGGCGCCAGTTTCCCAAGCGGCCCCTGCCCACCGCCCAGCTCCGCGTAGCGGGCGACCATCGCCGGCCAGTCCCCGGGCTCGTAATAGTCCCCACTCACCCACTGTCCTCCCTGGCAGACGAAGACGGCGCCAACCTCGACCTCTAGCTCGCCTGCCTTCACGCCTCGCCCGCGCCAGGCAATGCGCGCAGCCATCACTCGCTCATCGCACGCCAGGACCTCGTCACACTCGACGCGGACGTCCGGCGAGGCATCCATGGCCGAACGCACGACCGCCATCGACTGCTCGCGGCCCTGCGCGCGCTCCCAGCCCAGTGCACGGTGGTCGGCCCACACCAGGTTCCGCGCGAACAGCTCTTCGATCCCGTCGTAGTCGCGCGTGTTGGCCCGCCGCTGCCACTCGGCCCACAAGCGTTCAGGCGCGCGGTCACCGAGCACCTCGCGTGTCCCGCCGAGCTCGGCGTAGCGAGCGAGCATCGCCTCGCGGTCGTCGTGCTCGTACCAGTCGGCGCGCACCAGCTGGCCGTCCTCGACCACGTCGACCGCGCCAGCCTGCATCTCGAACTCGCCGCCTCCGTCGAGCGCGTGTCCGCGCCACGTCTGGATCACCGCGATCACGCGGTCGTCGCACGCGAGCACCTCGTCGGTCTCCACGCGCAGGTCCATGAAGCCCTCGAACCCGGAGCGCGCCAGGGCCGCAGCCGCGTCGCGACCGCCGGCCTCGTCCCAGCTCAGCGGGCGGTGGTCCACGAACACCCAGCCAGGCGCGTAAAGCTCCAGAAGCGCCTCGACGTCGTGGCGCGCGTATCGGCGCGCGTACTCCTCGAGGAACCGTTCCGGCGGCCGGCTGCCGAGCGGTCCTTGCCCGCCGCCGAGCTCGGTATAGCGGGCGATCATCGCCCGGCGGTCCTCGGGGTCGTACTGGTCGAGGCTTACGAGCCTATTTGCTTCCACCAGCGACACAAGCCCGGCGGCGAGCTCCACCTCTCCGCCTCCCTCCATCGAGCTGTGACCCCGGTAGGTGGCCTGGTATGCGATCACGTGCTCGTCACACGCGAGCACCTCGTCGATCTCGCAGTGCACGTCTTCGGACCCCTCAAACGCAGAGCACCACTGCGCACGGATCGCGTCGCGGCCGCGCACCTCCCCCCAATAAGCCAGCCGGCGGCGGTCGTTCATGTGCCAGTCCTCCGCGTACAGCTCGAGCAGGGCGTCTACGTCGTGGGCGTCGAAGCGCCGCACGAACTCGGCCACGATCCGTTCGGGCGCGCGGTCGCCGGCGATGACCGGGCGGCTCCCGCCGAACTCGGCATACCGCGCGAGCATCGCCTCGGTGTCGTCGTAGTCGTACTGCTCACCGCTCACGCAGAGGCCGTCCTCGACGACATCCACGAGCCCCACTGGGAGCTCCAGCTCGCCGCCCCCCTCGATCGTGTGGCCGCGCCAGGCGGCGCGCATCGCGATCACTCGGTCGTCGCAGGCCAGCACGTCGTCGACCTCGAAGCGCATGTCGAGGGCACCCGCCCATGCAGCGCCGAAGCCCCGGGCGATCGCCTCGCGCCCGCGCAGCTCCTCCCAGCCGAGCTGGCGGTGGTCGCGGAAGATCCAGTCCTCTGCGTGTAGCTCGATCAGCGCCTCGACGTCGCGGTGTGCGTACCTGCGTGTGAACTCGACTGTGAACCGTTCGGGCGGGCGCTCTCCGAGCGGCCCTTGGCCCCCTCCGAGCTCCGCATAACGCGCGATCATCGCCAGGCGGTCCTCGGCGTCGTAGAAGTCGGTGCTTGCCCACCTGCCGTCCCTGAGGGCACAGACGGCGCCTGCCTCCACCTGCCATGCACCTGCCTTCCGGCCGTGTCCGCGCCATGCGACTCGGACCGCGAGCACACGCTCGTCGCAGGCGAGCACCTCGTCGAAGTCGATGTGCAGGCTTGGCGACGCATCGAAGGTCGAGCGCATGATGGCCATGACCTGATCGCGCCCGACGGCCTGCTCCCAGCCGAGCGCGCGGTGGTCGATCCAGGTGCAGTCCCCGGCGAGGAGCTCCGAGATGCCTGCGTAGTCGCGGGCGTTGGCGCGTCGTTGATACTCGGCCCAGAACCGTTCCGGCGGACGACTCCCCCGCAGAGCGGCTCGCGTGCCCCCCAGCTCCGCGTAACGCGCGAGCATCGCCGCGTCATCGCCGTAGTCGTACTGGTCCGTGCTCACGAGCAGGCCGTCTTCCACGACGTTCACGATGCCCATCTGCAGCTCGGCCTCCCCGCCGCCGTCGAGTCCGTGCCCGCGCCACGTCACGCGCACAGCGATGACGCGCTCGTCGCACGCGAGCACCTCGTCGGTGAACTGCTCGATGTCGGGCACGCTGGCGAACGCGGAACCCAGAAGCTCTCCGGCGCTCCGCCGGCCGCGCACGGGCTCCCAGCTCAACGAGCGATGATCGGCCATCACGTGATCCTCGGCGTAGAGCTCGAGACATCGCGCAAGGTCGTGCGACGCGACGCGACGTGCGTACTCCGAGTACCAGACTTCGGGAGGACGCTCGCCGAGCTCCCTCCGGGCGGGCGGCTCCCCGGGTGCGGACCGATCGGTCTTCCGTCCTGGGAGGGCTGCCGCGCCGGCGAGCCGCGCCGCGCGCTGCGCGCCCACCGCATGACCCTTTGCCTCGTAGAGCTCGCGCGCTGCGCTCGCCGCCTCGCGCGCCTCACCTTCGCGGTCCGCGGCGAAGAGCACCTCGGCCAGTGCCATCGCGGCGTCGGCCTTGTCGGCGAGCGCGTCCGTCGGCTCGGCCAGGGCCAGGGCGCGCCGAGCGAACTCGATCGCCCTCTCGGCTTCCCCTTTGCCCGCGAGTGCGCGCGCCCGTGCGCTGCACCACGTGATCGTCGTCTTCAGGTCCTCGCCGCAGTTCTCCTCGGCGAAGCGCGTCTGCTCGATCGGCTCCTCATCGTGTCGACCCTGCTCAACCAATGCGCGCGCCAACAGCGCGGCGGCCTGGGCGGCGCCTGATGAGACGCCAAGCGACTCGAACCCCTCCCGGGCGCTGCGCAGCCGATCGCTGGCGGCCTGGGCGTCGCCCGCCAGCAGCTCCACCATCCCGGCGTGCACGGATGACTCCTGGAGCTCGAGCGTGAGGCCCAGCTCCTCGAGCGTCGCGCGCCCTGCGGCGAGGATCTCTCGCGCCGCATCGAAGCGGCCGCGCATCGCCTCGAGCACGGCCTGGCAGCGCAGCGCGATCGCCTCGACGTGGCGATTGCCCGGGGACATGCGCAAGATCCGCACGACGTCCAAACACCGCCCGCTGGCGCGCACGACAGGCGACGGGCCCCACAGTGCGGCGCGCGGCGCTCCGGTCAAGACGGCCGTCATCCGCCGGCCGTCATTAGCGATCCGCGCAGCGGCGAGCGCGCGGTCGAGCGCTTCCTCGGCCGCGCCCACCTTTCCGAGCCTGGCGTGGATGCCCGCGGCCACCTGCCACGCCTTAGCCTCGCCCCGCGAATCCTCGAGCTCCGCGAGGGTTCGCGCCACGCTCTCGACCACCTCCGCCCCTGCGGCGTCTCCATCCACGGCGGCACTCCCCT
>JASHYF010000152.1 GCA_030043235.1 Solirubrobacteraceae bacterium
AGCGTCGCGTCCTCCTCGAGCCACACCTCGTACAGCGCCGCCAGCGCTTCGGCCACGCCCTCGACCACGTCCGCGTCGGCGCCGCCTTTGCTGGCGATGTCCACGGCCTCCTCGCGCGTGAGCCTCCCCAGCGCGTCCACGTGGTGGCGAATCAGCTTCTCCGGGGTCTTCTCGGCTACCTCTTCGATGTCCACGCCGCCCTCCACGCTGAACATCACCAGCGGCTGCTTGGCCGAGCGGTCGAGCAGCACCGAGGCGTAGTACTCGGAGGCGATGTCAGACGCGTGCTCGATCCACAGCGTGCGCACGACGTGCCCGTTGATGTCCATGCCGAGGATGTTGCTCGCGTGCTCGCGCGCCTCGCTCTCGCCGGCCGCCAGCTTCACGCCGCCCGCCTTGCCGCGGCCGCCGATCAGCACCTGCGCCTTCACCACGACCGGATAGCCGACCTCGCCCGCCGCCTGCACGGCGTCCTCCACGGTGCTCACGGCCCTGCCGTCCGAGACGCGCAGTCCGTGGCGGGCGAACAGCGCCTTTCCCTGGTATTCCAGCAGGTCCATTGCGGCGCGGGACTCTAACGCAAGACGCGTCGATGGGCGCGTGCAGGGCATAATGCCGCGGCCATGCCGATCCCCAAGAACGTAACTTTTGTCACATTCGATGTCTACGGCACGCTGATCGACTGGGAGACGGGGATCTACGACGCGTTCGCCAGAGAGGCGGCGCGCGAGGGGGTGGAGATCGATCGCGCCGTGCTCATCCCCATGTTCCACGAGATCTCGCGCGAGATCGAGGGGGGCTCGTATGAGCTCTACGCGGAGGTCCTCAGGCGCACGGCGATCGAGATCGCAAAACGCATCGACTGGCGCCTGGAGCCCTCGCGCTCCGGCTTCCTGCCCGACTCCGTGCAGCGCTGGGCGCCGTTCAAGGAGACCAACACGCAACTGCAGAAGCTCGCCAAGAAATACAAACTGGGGCTGCTGTCCAACATCGACGACAAGCTGCTGGGGCAGACCCGCCGGCACATCCCGTTCGACTTCGACCTCGTCGTCACCGCCCAGCAGGTGCGCTCGTACAAGCCCGAACCGCCGCACTTCACCGAGTGCGCCAGGCGCATGGGCGGCAAGCGCGGCTGGGTGCACGTGGCCGCGAGCCACTACCACGACGTCGTTCCCTGCGTCAAACAGCGCGTGCCCGTGATCTGGGTCAACCGCGGCAAAGAGAAGCTGGACTCCTCGCAGAAGAAGCCCACGGCTGAGGTCGCCAACCTGAAAGAGGCCGCCAAGCTGCTCGGCGCCACGTAGGCGGGCGGTGAGCGCGTGCGAGCCGTCTCGCTCCACCGCGACGTGATCGTCGTGACGAGCGCGGTCCTGCACGTCAACTGCGTGATCGTGCGCGCGCCGGGCGCCGCGAGCGGTGAGGAGGGCGGCGAGCGAGGGGAGGAGACGTTCGTGATCGACTCGCCGGTGCTCCCCGGCGAGCTCGACGCGCTGCCCGCCTTGATCGAGCAGGCGCGCTTCCCGGCCCCCAGCGGCCTGCTGGCCACACACGGCGACTGGGACCACGTGCTCGGGCGCCTGGCATTCGCGGACGCCGCGCTGGGTTGCGCGGAGAGCACCGCGGAACGGCTCGCCCGCTCGCCCGGCGAGGCGCAGCGGCAGCTGCGCACGTTCGATGAAGAACTGATGATCGAGCGGCAGCGTCCGCTGGCTCTCGGCTCGGTGCAGGCGCTGCCCGTGCCCGGCCGCTGCGAGGTGGGCGAGCGCGAGCTCGAGCTGCATGCAACCGCTGGGCATACGCCCGACGGGATGGCCGTGTGGATCGGCTGGGCGGCCGTGCTCGTGGTGGGCGACTACCTATCGCCGATCGAGATACCGTCGCTGCACGCAGACGAGGGGCCTGCAGGCGAGGCCGTGGACGCCTACCTGGCGACGTTGGCACGCCTGCGGCCGCTGCTCGAGCGAGCAGAGCATGTCGTGCCGGGCCACGGGCCCGTCACCGACGGCGCGCGAGCGGCCGAAGTGCTCGAGCAGGACGCCGCCTACGTGCGTGCGCTGCGTGATCGCGGCGCAGAGGCCGAGCTGCCGGAGGGCCGCCGCACGCGCCGGCAGCGCGCCATCCACGCGGCGAACGCGCGGGCCGTCGCCGGCTAGCTCGACTCGGGCGAGACGATCGTCGCGATCGGCGCGCCCGCCTGGATCGGCGCGCCCTCGCTGATGGGCAGCTCGACGATCGTGCCGGCCTTGTGGGCGGTGATCTCGTTCTCCATCTTCATCGCCTCGATGATGCACAGGAGCTGGCCCTCCTCGACGGTGTCGCCCTGCTTGACGAGCACCTTCCACATGTTCCCCTGCAGGGGAGAAGACAGGGTGTCGGGCCCCTCGCCGCGCGAGGACTTCCGCTCGCCGCGTTTTGGCGCCCTGCGCGCACTGCTCGCGGTCCCACCGGCCGACGCGCCGTTTGCGCTCGCAGCGGCGCCGCCGCCGGCGAGCGGGGGTCCGACCACGCGCACGTCGAAGCGCTTGCCCGACACCTCCACTGCGTAGGTCTGCTCGACCGTCTCCTCCTCGCCGGCGCCCTCAGGAGGGACGCTCGGCGCGGGATAGGCGAGCGTCTTCAGCCACTTCTTGTCCTCGAGCAGATCCCTGCACGTCTCGCCGCGCGCCCACTGCTCGGTGGCGAGCAGCGCCTGGTGGAAGGGGATGAGCGTCTTCAGGCCCTCGATCTCGAATTCGCCGAGCGCGCGCAGCATGCGGGCGGTGGCGTGCTGGCGGTCGGCGTCCCACACGATCAGCTTGGCGACCATCGGGTCGTACATGGGCGAGACCTCCCCGCCGGCCTGGACGCCGGAGTCCACGCGCACGCCCGGCCCGCTCGGCTCGCGGTAGGCGCCGATCCTGCCGGGCGCGGGGGCGAAGCTCTTGGAGGCGTCCTCGGCGTTGATGCGGCACTCGATCGCGTGCCCGCGCAGCTCCACGTCCGCCTGGGCATAGGACAGTTCCTCGCCGGCGGCCGCTTTGATGCCCTCCTTGACGATGTCCACGCCGGTGGTCATCTCGGTGACGCAGTGCTCGACCTGCACGCGCGTGTTCATCTCCAGGAAGTAATACTCGGGCTCGTCCTTCGTGCCCTCGCCGGTCGTGAACAGGCCCTCGGTCGTGCCCGCGCCCACGTAGCCCACGGCCTTGGCGGCGTTCACGCCGATGTGGCCGATGCGCTCGCGCATCTGCGGGTCGACCACCCATTCCGGCGCGGGGGACTCCTCGATGACCTTCTGGTGGCGGCGCTGGATCGAGCAGTCGCGCTCGCCGAGGTGGATGACGTTGCCGTGGCGGTCGGCGAGGATCTGCACCTCGACGTGGCGGGGGTCGGGCAGGTAGCGCTCGAGGTACACGGTGGGGTCGGAGAAGAACTTCTCGCCTTCGCGGCTCGCGCCCTCGAAGGCGCCCTCGAGCTCCTCCTCGGAGAGCGCCACGCGAAAGCCCTTGCCGCCCCCGCCGCCGGCGGCCTTCACGGCGACGGGGAAGCCGACCTCCCGGTTGACGATGCGCAG
>JASHYF010000153.1 GCA_030043235.1 Solirubrobacteraceae bacterium
GGCGCCTTGGCCGGAGCTGACGGTCGCATCCACCACGACTACGGGGGGTCATCTCACATGAGCTTCGACATCTCTCGCCTGCGCCGCTCCGACCAGGTCACCGGCGTGAGCGCAGTGCTGTTCTTCGTCTTCCTGTTCTTCTTCGACTGGTACGGCGTCAGCTCGAACGTCGGCTCGCTCGCGGGCGTGAACGTGAACGTCAGCAAGAGCGGCTGGAGCGTGTTCACCAGCAGCCGCTGGGTGTGGCTGATCACGATCATCGTCGCGCTCGCAAGCGTCGCGATCTCCGCCGGCCTGCTGAAGTTCGAATCCCCCGTGCAGCCGGGCGTGCTGGTGGCCGCGCTGGGAGCTCTCTCCTCGGTGCTGATTCTCTACCGCATCGTTCACCACCCGACCGCCAGCGCCAGCTTCGGCGCCTTTCACGCCTCGGTGGGCATCAAGATCGGGATCTGGCTCGGCCTGATCGCCGCCCTCGGCGTCACCTACGGGGGCTATCTCGGCATGCAGGACGAAGGCACGTCGCTGGCGGACGTGCGCGATCGGGCAGGCGGAGCCATCGGCGGGCTGACCGGCGCCGGCGCGAGCGGCGTCCCTGGCGAAGGCGCCGGCGGCGGACCGACGGGCGCCGGCGCGAGCGGCGTCCCTGGCGAAGGCGCCGGCGGCGTGTCCACGCAGCCGACCGCCGCCGCCTCCTCGCCGGGCGCGCCTCCGATCCCGCCCCCGAGCGCACAACCTGCTTCCGAGCCGCCAGGCGCCGCGCCGGCCTGATCGCCGCCAACGGGAGTCGCGCGCGGCGAGCACATAACCGCCTCGACCCGTGTGCTGGACGGCGAGCGGTCCATGTAGCGCACACGGTGGCACGTAGAATGGGCCGCGGTGATCGGACGCGATGAAGTCCTGCATGTGGCCCGGCTGGCGCGCCTCGCGCTCGCGGAGGAGGAGATCGAGCCGATGGCGCGCGAGCTGTCGGCCGTGCTCGAGCACGTAGAGCGAATCGGCGAGCTCGACCTGGACGGCGTCCAGCCGACCTCGCACGTGGTGGCGTCGTCATCGAAGGTGGATGTCACCCGCGCCCTGCGCCCCGACGAGCCGCGGCCGTGCCTGCCGCGCGAGGTCGCCCTCGCCCAGGCGCCCGCCGTCAGCGACGGCGGGTTTCTGGTCCCGAGCCCGCAGGCATGAGCGCTGAGGTGCTCGCACTGTCGGCGGCGCAGGCGAGCGCCGCGATCGGCGCGGGCGAACTCGACGCCGGCGAGCTGTTCTCGTTCTACCGCGAGCGGGCGGAGGCTGACAGGGAGGCGGGGCAGGAGGGCCTCAACTGCTTCACCTGGGTGGCCCGCGAGGCGCCGGGCAAGGCCGGCACGCGGGTCCGCGAGACGGTGCCCCACTGGCCGGACACGGTGCGGATGCACGAGTCCGCCGGGTCGTCGCTCGCGGGGGTGCCGCTGGCGGTCAAGGACCTGTTCTGCACCGAAGACGCGCCCAGCCAATCCGGCTCGCGCATGCTCGAGGGCTACACGCCGCCGTACACCGCCAGCGCGGTCGCGCGCCTGCGCGAGGCGGGCGCCCCGCTGCTCGCGAAGACCAACCAGGACGAGTTCGCCATGGGCTCTTCCACCGAGAACTCTGCGTTCGGTCCCACGCTCAACCCGTGGGACCGCACGCGCGTGCCCGGCGGCTCCTCCGGCGGGAGCGCCGCAGCCGTCGCCGCCGGCCTCGCGCCGTGGGCGCTCGGCACCGACACCGGCGGCTCCATCCGCCAGCCCGCGTCGCTGTGCGGGGTCGTCGGGCTGAAACCCACGTACGGCTCCGTCTCCCGCTACGGCATGATCGCGTTCGCCTCCTCGCTCGACCAGGCCGGACCGCTCACCCGCGACGTCACCGACGCCGCGCTCATGCTCGCCCACATGATCGGGCGCGATGCCTGCGACGCCACCTCGCTAGCGCATCCCCAGCAGATCGCGCTGCCCAGCGCCGAGCGCCTCGACGGCGTGCGCATCGGCGTGCCCGCGGAGCTGGAGCCGGAGGGTTCGAGCATCGAGGACGGCGTGCGCCGCTGCTTTCACCGCGCGCTCGCGCTCGCCGAGGAGCTGGGTGCGCAGGTGAACACCGACATCAGCCTGCCGCACGCGCCGTACGGACTGTCCGCCTACTACATCCTCGCGCCCGCCGAGGCCAGCTCGAACCTCGCCCGCTTCGACGGCGTGCGCTACGGGCTGCGCGCGGCGTCGTCATCGAAGGTGGAGGGCGCCACCGACCTGCTCGACATGTACACGCGCACGCGCCACGACGGCTTCGGGCGGGAGGTCAAGCGTCGCATCATGCTCGGCACCTACGCGCTCTCCTCCGGCTACTACGAGGCCTACTACGGCCGCGCGCAGAAGGTGCGCACGAAGATCGCCGAGGACTTCGCCACGGCGTTCGCGTCCGTCGATCTGATCGCCACGCCCACCTCGCCCGGCGTCGCGTTCGCGCTGGGGGAGAAGACCGCCGACCCGTGGTCCATGTACCTCAGCGACTACTTCACCGTGCCCATGTCGCTCGCCGGCATCCCCGCCATCTCCATCCCCTGCGGCCTCAGCGACGAGCACGCTCGCGCTGGCGCGAACGGCGCGGAGGCGAACGGCTCCGGTCTGCCTGTGGGCCTGCAGCTCGCCGGACCGGCGTTCAGCGAGAACAAGCTGCTCGACGCCGCGCACGCGCTCGAGCGGGCCATCGCCTTCGACTCCACCGCAGCCCATGTCTGAGCCGGCCACAACACCAACCCAGCCGCCGGAAGGCGGCTCCCCTAAACAAAAAGACTCATACGAGGCGGTCATCGGGCTGGAGATCCACGTGCAGCTTGCGACCGTCACGAAGATGTTCTGCGGCTGCGAGCTGTCCTTCGGCGAGCCGCCCAACACGCGCACCTGCCCCGTCTGCCTGGGCTTGCCCGGGAGCCTGCCCGTCGCCAACGCGCATGCCGTGCACCTCGGGCTCGTCATCGGCCTCGCGCTCGGCTGCGAGCTCGCGCCGCGCTCGGTCTTCCACCGCAAGAACTACTTCTATCCCGACCTGCCCAAGGGCTATCAGATCTCCCAGTACGACGAACCGCTGTGCCGCGGAGGCGCGCTCGGCGAGGTGCGCATCCGCCGCGTGCACCTCGAGGAGGACGCCGCCAAGCTCATCCACGTCGGCTCCAGCGGGCGCATCCACGGCTCGGACGCCTCCATCGTCGACTTCAACCGCGGTGGCACCCCGCTCGCGGAGATCGTCACCGAGCCCGACCTGCGCACCCCCGAGCAGGCCTCCGAATGGCTGAAGCTCCTGCGCACCACCCTGCGCCAGCTCGGCGTCAGCGACGTGAACATGGAGGAGGGCTCGCTGCGCTGCGACGCCAACATCTCCCTGCGCCCCGCATGCAGCGCCGAGCTCGGCACGAAGACCGAGCTCAAGAACGTGAACTCCTTCCGCTTCATCGAACGCGGGATCCGCGCGGAGATCGCCCGCCAGGAGCGGATCCTGCACGCGGGCCGGCAGGTCGTGCAGGAGACGCTTCACTACGACCCCGCCAGCGACCGTATCACCTCGCTGCGCTCCAAGGAGGAGGCCCACGACTACCGCTACTTCCCCGAGCCCGACCTCCTGCCCGTGGCGATCGACCAGCACATGCTCGCCGCCGCCCGCCAGGCGCTGTCCGAGCTTCCCTCCGAGCGCGCCGCGCGTTTCCAGCGCCAGCTCGCGCTCAGCCTCGAGACCGCGCAGCTGCTCTCCTTCCGCTCCGAGCTCGGCGACTACTTCGAGGCCGCGCTCGCCGCCGGAGCGGACCCTGCGCCGCCCGCGCAGGCGCTTGCCAACTGGGTCACCGGCGAGCTCGCCCCGCGCCTCGGCGGCTACGGCCGCGAACACGACGATCGCGGGGGCGGCTCGGCCGTCGCAGATGAGCCCGTCGACGGCGGGGTGGGGGGGGATCCGGTCAACTCCCGCGTCACCCCCGCCGCGCTCGCCGCGCTCGTGGGCATGACCGCCGCCAAGCAGGTCAGCGTCGGGGCCGCCCGCCAAGTGCTCGACCGGCTCATCGCCGAGGGCGGGGACCCGCGCGCGATCGTCGAGGCCGAGGGGCTGGCGGCGATGGACGGAGGCGATGAGCTCGCTGCGATCGTCGCCGCCGCGATCGCCGCCAACGCCGACGCCGCGCAGCGGGTGCGCGAGGGCAACGCCAAGGCGGTCGGGCCGATAGTCGGTCAAGTCATGCGTCAAACGCGTGGCCGCGCCGACGGCACCGAGGTGGCGCGGCTCGTCAACGAGCAGCTCGGCGTCTGAGGTCCCGCGGACTGTGATTCACAGCCGGCGCCGCGTGTGCACGGCACGGCGTCTGAGGTCCCGCCCGAAATTTTGGACGGGCGGCCAAAGGCAATCACGGCGCGTCTCGCCAAGATGCTGCCCATGAACCGTTCAGCCGTCAACTCAAGCGTTTCATCTCCCCGGCGGTTCATCCTGCTGCCCGAGGAGCGAGTGGATGCTCCCCACCAACGACCGCGTATCCGGCGCTACCAGCTCACGACTGTGGGGCAGGGTGCGGGGCGCCGCCGCGCGGGAGTCAACGACGTCGACATAGCGACGGCACGGATCGCCCGCGAGGCACCACGCCCTTGGGCGTGGTCCGGTCGGCTGGGTCGCATGTAGTGATCCCTCCGCAGCGACCAGCGCCGGCTTCCCTCGGCCGGTGCCGTGGCGGCGCGGCTGGTCAGGGGTAGCGTTTCCTGTCCAGCCGCGCTACCATCGTGGTGATCGATATGAGCGAGCGCGTGGAGCACTTCGGAAAGCACGTACTAGCGGGCCTGCTGGTGCTGATCGTCGCGCTGATCGTGCTGAAGATCATCATCGGCATCATCGCCGCGCTGTTCTTCCCGGTGCTCGCGATCGTCGCCATCGTCGCCATCGTGTGGGCATTGCGCGTCCTGCTCTGACGAGTCACGGCTGATGGCGTACGTCATCATCGCCGTCTGCTTCGGGCTCTCCGGCGGAATCGTCGGCAAGTACAAGGGCAGCTCGTTCTGGCTGTGGTTCCTCATCTCGGGAGTCGTTCCGTTCATCGGGCTGTTCGCCGCCATCGCCTATCGCATCGAGCGAGACGAGCTGCGCCGCGAGTGCCCGCGCTGCGGGAAGGTGGTCAAGCTGCACGACGCGCTGTGCACGCGCTGCGGTGCCGAGCTCGACTTCCCCGACGTGGCGATCGCGCCCGAATCCTGGGAGCGCGCGCCGGCCGCCCCCTCGCGCTGAGCGCGGCCTGGCAGCGGCTGCAGCGGGCTCGCGCGAGCCGCGCCCGCACTGCCTGGCGCCCGCG
>JASHYF010000154.1 GCA_030043235.1 Solirubrobacteraceae bacterium
AGCCGCAGCCGGTGTTGTTGCCGCAGCTGGAGCACGTGTAGCAGGAGCCGGTGCGCTGCATCATGCCCCCGCACTGGCTGCACGCCGGCCCGAGGTCGAGCCCGTGCAGGCGCGCGGGGATCACGGGCGGGGAGTCGGTGAGCGCGGATGCTGCGGGTGTGCCCTGAGCGCCGTCGCTCGCGGAGGCTCGCGGTGCGACGCTCGGGGAGCCGTCGCCGCCGTTGCCGGAGCCGCCGTTGCCGGGACTGCCGTTGCCGGGGCTGGCGGTGTCCGAGGAGAGCGACTGCGCGGCGTCCTGCGCGGCTTTGCGCGCTCGCACCTCGGGGGTGAGGATGCCGAGCTCCTCCTGCGCGTCGGTGTCGAGGAAGCGCGAGGCCAGCCAGCGCATGATGTAGTCGGGCATCGACTTCGCGAACGGGATCTCCGGGTTGCCGGTGACGCCCTCCGGCTCGAAGCGCATGTAGCTGAACTTCTGCACGAGCGTCTCCAGCGGCACGCCGTACTGCAGTGCGATGGAGATGGCCGTGGCGAACGAGTTCATCATGCCGCGCAGCGTCGAGCCCTCCTTGCCGATGTCCGTGAGGAAGATCTCCCCCACCGAGCCGTCCTCGTACATGCCCGCGGTGATGTAGCCCTCGTGCCCGCCGATCGAGAACTTGTGCGTGATCGACTGGCGCTCGCGCGGCATGCGCTTGCGTCGCGGCCCGGCCTCGGCCAGCGCCTTGGTGACCGCCTGCTCGACGATCGCGTCCACGTCCGCCGGTGTCTCCCCCTCCGGGGACGATGCGATCGCCTTCTGCGCCTCCGTGCGCAGCGCCTGAGCGGTCTTGGAGCCGTCGCGGTAGATCGCGAGCGCCTTGATTCCCATGTGCCAGGCCTGCGTGTATGCGTCGGCGATGTCCTCCACGGTCGCCTCCTGCGGCAGGTTCACGGTCTTGCTGATCGCCCCCGAGATCGACGGCTGCACCGCGCCCATCATCTTCAGGTGGCCCATGTGCGAGATCGCGCGCTCGCCGACCGCGACGTCGAACACCGGCAGGTGCTCGTCCTTCAATCCGGGTGCGCCGATGATCGTGCCGTGCTCGGCCAGGTGCGCCTCGATCTGCTCGATCTGCTGCTCGGAGTAGCCGAGGGTCTGCAGCGCCAGCGGCACCGTCTTGTTGACGATCGTCATCTGCCCGCCGCCGACCAGCTCCTTGAACTTCACCAGCGAGAAGTCCGGCTCCACGCCGGTGGTGTCGCAGTCCATCAGGAAGGAGATGGTGCCGGTGGGCGCCAGCACGGTGGCCTGGGCGTTGCGGTATCCACGGCGCTCGCCGAGCTCGACAGCCTCATCCCACGAGCGCCGCGCCGCCGCGAGCAGTGCGCCGTCCGCGCAGGTCTCGTCGGGGATCGCCTGTGCTGCGTCGCGGTGCATGTGCATGACGCCGTTGTGCTCCTGGCGGTTCTCCGCGTAGCGCTCGTACGGGCCGAGCGCACCCGCGACCTCGGCCGAGCGGCGGTAGGCGCGTCCGGTCATCAGCGCCGTGATCGCTGCGGCGGTCCCGCGGCCCCCGTCGGAGTCGTAGGGCATGCCGTTGCTCATCAGGTACGCGCCGAGGTTCGCGTAGCCGAGCCCCAACTGGCGGAAGGCGCGCGCGTTCTTGCCGATCTCCTCGGTCGGGTAGCTCGACGGCCCCACGATGATCTCTTGAGCGAGCAGCATGATGTCGACCGCGTGCTCGAAGGTGGGCACGTCGAACGTGCCGTCCGCGCGGCGGAACTTCATCAGGTTCAGCGAGGCCAGGTTGCAGGCGGAGTTATCGACGTGCATGTACTCGCTGCACGGATTAGACGCGTTGATGCGCCCGCTGTTAGGCGACGTGTGCCACCTGTTGATGGTCGTGTCGTACTGCACGCCCGGATCCGCGCAGCGCCACGCGGCCTCGGCGATCTCGCGCATGAGCTCACGCGCGGGCACCGGCTCTCCCACCGGCTGGCCGGTCGTGCGGGCGATCAGCCGCCACTCGCCGTCTGCCTCGACGGCGCGCATGAACTCGTCGCTGACGCGCACGGAGTTGTTGGCGTTTTGGTACTGGATGGAAAAGAAGCCCTCGCCGTCGATCGACATGTCAAAGCCCGCGTCGCGCAGCGCGGCGGCCTTGTCCTCCTCGCGCGCCTTGCACCAGATGAAGTCTTTGACGTCCGGGTGATCGACGTCGAGGACGACCATCTTCGCCGCGCGCCGTGTCTTGCCGCCGGACTTGATCGTGCCGGCCCACGAGTCGGCGCCGCGCATGAACGACACCGGCCCGGAGGCCGTGCCACCCTTGGCCAGCGGCTCCATCGAGCCACGGATGTTCGACAGGTTGATGCCCGAGCCGGAGCCCCCGCGGAAGATCATGCCCTCCTTGGTGTTCCACGCGAGGATCGACTCCATCGTGTCGTCAACGGAGAGGATGAAGCAGTTGTGAACGGCTACGTTGTTGGTGAGGAACTCGTTGGATTCGGTTTGAATGTCATAGACGTTCATCTCGCCAAGGGGTTCGATGGAGACGATTTCCTCCTTACGCAGATCCGCACAGCGCTTGGGATTGCGCAGCGTGAGTGACTCCAGCAGCTTGTCCTGCTTTTCGGCTCCAACGAAGCCGACCAGCTCGGCGAAGCGGGCTCGCTCTGAGCCGATCGCGATGTCCACCTCGTGCAGGTCGTGGCGGTCGCTGCGCTTCTCCCGTTTGCGGATTCGGCGCGAGTAGATGCCGAGTGTCTCCAGCAGCAGCTGTACGTCCTCTGTCCACTTCTCTCCGATCACCGCAAAGGCGACGCGTGCGTTCTCACAGCCGCGCTCACGACGGATCGACACATAGCCGTCCGCCTGGAACAGACTGCGCATGTACGCCACGATCTCGTCGTGAGATGAAGTGAAGAGCCGCTGTGGAGCGCGTATCTCAGTGCCACGCGCCAGCAGGCCCCAGCGCTCGACGAACTCGCGGAGAACCTCTCCGTACAACCGGATGCGCCTCACGCGAGTGTTCTGAGTGTCCGCATCCCGAACCTTGCGGTGCGCATCGGGGAATACGACGTCCAGATTCCTGATGACCCAGTCGAACTCGTCGTCGCTGGCGACTTGGAACTCGATCGTCAACGAGCGGTTCGTGCCGGTCGTGTACTGGCCCACGAAGCCATCCGCCTGAAGCCATCCCGCGAGTGCGGCCTCGGCAACTGCTACGCGATCGGTCTCGTCCAGGAAGTCGAGAGACTCATCGATGCCTCCAGCGCCGACTGCGACGCGTACCGGGTCGGCGACCTTCGCCCGGTGGGGATGCAGGTGCATCCGCATACCCAGGCGAAGCTGATCGACACGGAGCCACTCGGCCTGCTTGCGATTGCCGCGGACGGCCTTGACCACGTGGTCGGGCGTGGCTTCGATGAAGCTGCCGTTACGCAGGCCCACCCGCCACACCTGCTTGACGCCGTTGTCCTTGACTGCGAGCACTCGAGTGGTGCCGGTCGAGTCGTAGACCGTGCGGCCGACTTCTTCGTTCTCGACGATCTCGCCGATGGGGACCATTCCCTCGGGCGTGGACACCAGCGCGTGGTAGGGAAGGCACGCCGAGCACTGCGGGCTCTCCTCGAAGCCCACGTTGAACCACACGGGCGAGTTGAACGCGGCCATCTGGTGCAGGAGGATGTGGGTGAGCTCGTGGTCGAACGCGGTGGCGTCCTGCTCGCTTGCGAAGTAGCCGCCCGCGCGCCCCCAGCCGGTGATGGTGCCGGCGACGCGGCCGATCATCTCCTTGACCGAGCTCTCGCGTTCGGGCGCTCCGATCTGCCCGCGGAAGTACTTCTGGGCGACGATGTTGGTGGCGTTCTGCGACCAGCTCTTGGGGAACTCGACGTGGCGCTGCTCGAACGCGACGCGGTCGCCGTGGCCGATGCGCGCGTCGCGCAGCTCCCACTCGACGGTGTCGAACGGGTGCACCCCGGCAGTGGTGAAGAGGCGTCTGATCGTCAGCGGCGCGGCGGACGATGCGACTTCGGCGACTGCGATCTGCGGGGTGCCATCCATCTGTGCTGTGCTCCTCGTGCCGGGCCGCAAGGAACCCCAATTTGCGGCGAAAATACGGTGTTTTTGGGGGTAACACCGAATCATCCGCCTCCGGTCGGACGGACCTTTTCGAGCCGCGCTGCGAGGCTGAATCGAGTACCTACAGGATAGCCGGGCGAGCAGTCTGGACCCGCCTGTGGAGGCGTCGCGAAAGAGCGGGTCACGCGCCTGCAAGAGGCGCGCGCCGCGGGGCCGCGAGCTCGCGCTCGATCGAGCCGCCGCCCGAACCGCCCGCCGGCCGCCGCCGGATCCGGGACCTACCGCCCGAGCCGCGCCCAGTCGCTCAGTTCCGCCCACGTGGCGGACGCGCGAAAGCGCGCCTCGGCGAAGGCGTGACGGAAGGAGAGGGTCCAGCGCGGCTCGAACGTGGACAGGCGCGCCGCGCCCCAGGCGAGGCAGGCGAGCACGATCGCGGCGCCGATCGCCGCGAGCACGATCGCCCCGGTGGAGATGTGCGTGGCGTGGCGCGCATGGCCGGCCGCGAGCGCGGCGCTGCGCGGCGTGAGCTCGGAGAGGATGCCGGTGGCTGGGGACACGCGAAAGCTCATAGCAGGTCGGCGAGCGCGTCGAGCGCGTCCTGCAGCACCAGCTCGGGCGCGCGGCGGGCGTCGAGCACGCGGAAGCGCGCGGGCTCGTCGCGCGCGAGCTGGTCGTAGGCGGCGGCGATGGCGGCGAAGAACTCCTCGCTCTCGCGCTCCAGGCGGTCGGGATCGAGCGCGCGCTCGCGCTGGCGCGCGCGGCCGCC
>JASHYF010000015.1 GCA_030043235.1 Solirubrobacteraceae bacterium
GTCGCAGGCACGTACATACGGTTTGAGAACCTCCTTGTGAGCGCCTACGGGGTTAGCTGTCGGGCTCACGGCCGGCCGCCCACGCGCACGGGCGCGTGTCGGCCGGGCGTTACGGCCGCATCAGCGGCCGATTCGCCCCAATCCGGCCCGGTTTTCACGGCCCGGCAGTGGGTCCCCCGCCCGTCTCCATCCACGGAGACGACTCGGCGGCGTATCAAACAATCGTTCGGAGGTTATCCGCGGCGGGCGGGATATGTGTGACATCGGTCACATATATGTGACATCGGGTCACACATGGTCATTCTCTGCAGACATGCGAAACCGCACAAACTAGGCTGTCTTGCGCGCTCGCAAGGGCGTGAGCCGTGCCGCTCGCAGAGATGTAGACTGGCCCCGGGCACTGAATGGCCGGGTCGAGCAGGTGGAGGATCGCGGATGGAACGGCTTGGATGGCTGGCAGCGGGCTTGGCGATCGCGCTCGCGGTGGCTGCGGTTGCCGCCGCCTCGGTTATGGCGGCCGGGGCGCCAAGTGGGGTACGGACGGGGGCCGCGAAGCGAACTGCCGAGGGCTTCGCCCTGAACGGCAAGTTGAACCCAGACGGTTCGCCGACGACCTACTACTTCATCTACAAGGAAGTGGGTTCAGCCGAATGCGAAGATCTGGAAGGGTGCGGCCCCGAAACCTCGAAGGGCACGCTTACCGGGGACACCGAGAAGCGGGTGCAGCCGAAGGAAGCGACAGGCTTGAGGACGGGGAAGTCGTACGAATACTGGCTGGTCGCCCGAAATGCTTACGGCGCGGCGATAGGAAAACGACGCACATTCACCGCATGAGTTTCGCTAGAGCCTTCGAGTAGGCGGCGAGCCAGGCGCCCACCCGGCAAGGGCTACCGCCCGAAGATCCTGCCCCACGCGCGCCGCTTGCGCACCGGCGTCTCGCCCGGCTCGTGCGGCTTGCCGTCGTTGTCCCCCCGTTCGGCCCGCGTCGGCTGTGCCGCGGCGTCGCTCAACTCAGCGAGTTCCTCGTCGCTCGTGTCTTCAGCGGCCTTCAGGACTTCGTGCGCGCGCTCGAAGTCCTGATCCTCGACGTAGATGTCTCGCGGAATCGCGACCGATATGCCCCTGCCGGAAGGGCCGCCCTGGACCAGGGGGCTGATGCCGGCTTCGCCGAGGCGCTCGGCGATGATGGTCGCCTCGAACTCGTTGTTGGCGCTCGTGAGATATTTCACGGTCTCAGTCCTCAGCAGCTCTAGGGTTTGCTGCGCCTGCGCGGCGCGGCCGGCGAGCCAGGGACGGCCGCGACGACGACACCGGTGAGCCTGAGCTGCACCATCTCAGGCTACACGAGCCCGATTCGTGGACCGGCTGCGCAGCGTCCGCGCTGCCCAGCCGGGCCGCCCGCGCCCCGCGCGACGGCGCACGCATGTGCCGTTGACGCGCGCGCCCCCAACCGCGACAATCGCGGGGATGGCCAACCCCGACCGCTTGACAGCGCTGGACTCGACGTTCCTGCACCTCGAGGACCATTCGAGCGCGCACATGCACGTCGCCTCAGTGATGGTCTTCGACGGCGAGGCGCCCACGTTGCAGGAGCTCGTCGACCACGTGCTCTCGCGGCTGCACCTGGTGCCGCGCTACCGCCAGCGCCTGGCCTACGTGCCGTTCGGGCAGGGCCGGCCGGTGTGGACCGACGACCCGTACTTCAACCCCTACTACCACATCCGCCACACCGCGCTGCCGAGGCCGGCGGACGACGCGGCGCTCAAGCGCCTCGCCGGTCGCCTGTTCTCGCAGCGCCTGGACCGCTCCAAGCCGCTGTGGGAGATCTGGCTCGTGCAGCGCATGTCCGGCGGGCGCTTCGCGCTGATCGCAAAGACCCACCACGCGCTCGTGGACGGCATCTCCGGCGTGGACATCACGACCGTGCTGTTCGACACGGCCCCCGAACCGGCGCCCACCGGGGGCGGGTGGGATGCGGGTCAATCGTGGAGCGCCAAGCCGCTCCCCGGGCCGGCGAAGCTGCTCGGCGAGGCGCTGATCGAGCGCTCGACGGTTCCCGCCGAGATGGTGCGGGGAGCCCGCAGGCTGGTGCGCGCCCCCCGGCGCGCGGCCCGGCAGCTCAGGGAAGGGCTCGCCAGCGTCGGCGCCACCACGCTCGCCGGGATCAGCGCGCCGGCGCCTCCGAGCCCCTTCAACGTGGACATCGGCCCGCACCGCCGCTACACCTACCTCGACGCCGACCTGGCCAAGTTCAAGTCCATCAAGGACTCGCTCGGCGGCACGCTCAACGACGTCGTCCTCGCCTCCGTGAGCCTCGCGCTCGGCCGCTACCTGCGCAGGGGCGAATACAACACCGACGGGCTCGTGCTGAAGGCGATGGTGCCCGTGTCGGTGCGCACCAAGGAGCAGCGCGGCGCGCTCGGCAACCGGGTGGCCGCGATGTGGGCGCCGCTGCCGGTGGGCGTGCAGAACCCCGCCCAGTGCCTGCGCGAGATCGCCGCCGCGATGGCCGACCTGAAGAAGAGCGGCCAGGCGGTCGGCGCGCAGGTGCTGACCAACCTCGCCGGCTTCGCGCCGCCGACGATCCTCAGTCAGGCCGCGCGCCTGCAGGCGCGCCAGCCGTTCTTCAACCTCGTCGTCACCAACGTGCCCGGCCCGCAGTTCCCGCTGTACCTGCTCGGGCGCCGCCTGCACGTGCTCTACCCCGTCGTGCCGCTCGCGCAGCGCCAGGCGCTGGGGATCGCGGTCATGAGCTACGACGGACACCTCGGCTTCGGCCTGCTCGGCGACTACGACGCCCTGCCCGGCCTCGAGCAGATCGCCGCCGACCTGCAGTGGGCGATCGCCTCGCTCGCCCGCGCGGCCGGCGTGCGCGCGCGCCCCAGCCGCTCGCCCAACGGTCGCACCCCGCGCAAACCCGCAAGGCCTCGCAACGGGAGCGCACCCGCCGCCGCCAAGCCGACGTAGCCGGCCCTGGCGAGCCGCCGCGGCGAGCACGGCGGCGGCGCGCGCGCAGCGCGATCGCGGCGAGCTGCGTCAGCGCCCCATTCCCAAGGCGCGCCGAACCGGTCCCCGCAGCAGCAGCCGGTACGCCAAGTCGGTGGCAGCCAGCGTCGTCAGCACGAGCGTCAGAGGCCTTGGGCGGCGCAATATCGAACCTAGACCAATCATGTCGATGGCATCGGAGCCCGGCGCGCGCTACTTGAGAAAAACCGCCGCGCGGGTGGCGCTCGGAGCGCGGATACGATCCCGCGCAGATGCGACTGGCCCTCTGCCAGCTGAACGTCACGGTCGGCGACATACGCGGCAACGCCGAGCGCATCCGCGCGGGCATCCGCGCCGCGGCTGACGAGCGCGCGGAGATGGTGCTGTTCCCGGAGCTCGCGCTCACGGGCTACCCGCCCGAGGACCTGCTGCTGAAGGAGCACTTCCTCGCGGATGCCGCCGCCGCGCTCGACGGGCTCGCCGCCGACACGCAGGAGGTGATCGCCGTGGTGGGGTTTCCCGAGCGCGCCGAGGACGTGTACAACGCCGCCGCCGTGCTCGCGCACGGCGCGGTGCACGCGATCTACCGCAAGGTGTACCTGCCCAACTACGGCGTGTTCGACGAGCAGCGCTACTTCCAGTCGGGCCCGGGCGGCGCGTACATCGACGTGGGGCGCGAGCGCGTGGGCGTGACCGTCTGCGAGGACATCTGGGAGCCGGGCCCGCCGGCGAGCGAAGAGACGCAGGCGGGCGCGACGCTGATCGTCAACATCTCCGCCTCCCCCTATCACGCGGGCAAGGGCTCCGAGCGCGAGCGCATGTTCGCCCAGCGCGCCCGCGACAACATCGCGTGCGTCGCCTTCTGCGGTCTCGTCGGCGGCCAGGACGAGCTCGTGTTCGACGGGCACTCGTGCGTGCTCGACCACACCGGGCGCACGCTCGCGCGCGCCGCCCAGTTCCGGGAGGAGCTGCTGGTGTGCGAGGTCGACCTCGACGCGGCCGCCGCCGCGCGCCTGCGCGAT
>JASHYF010000155.1 GCA_030043235.1 Solirubrobacteraceae bacterium
CACGATCTCCTACTTCGGTGGCGTGGCCGCCAACGCAGTCACCAATACGGCGTTGCAGATCGTCATCATCGTGCTCGCCGGGCGCGTGTTCTTCGGCATCGGCTGGCCCAGACACTGGGCCGCGCTCGTGGTGTTCGTGCTCGTCGGCGTCGTCTGCCTGGCCGCCCTAGGCGTGGCCTTCGCGCACGCCATCCCCAACTTCGAGTCCACCGCCGCCTACGTCAACGCCGTGTTCCTGCCCGTCGTCGCCGTGTCCTTCTACGCCTTCGACTCCAGCAGCGCCCCCGGCTTCGTGCGCACGATCGCCGAAGCGCTGCCGCTGAAGCCGCTCATCGACGGGCTGTCCGGCGCGATGGTCGGCAGCGGCCTCGGCAGCCACCTCGACCAGGTGGCCGTGATCGCCCTATGGGGCGCCTTCGGGCTGTATCTCGCCGTGCGCGGCTTCACCTGGGAGGCGTCGCGCACGTGAGAGAGCTCGCGGATGGCGTGCACATGCTCGGAGGCTGGCCGCCGAACGCCATCAACGTGTACCTCGTCGACGGTGTGCTCGTCGACGCCGCCACGCGCCAGGGCGAGCAGCGGATCATGCGCCAGATTGCCGGGCGCCGGCTCAGCGCGCACGCGCTCACGCATGCCCACCCCGACCACCAGGGCTCGAGCCACGCGATCTGCACGCGGCTGCAGATCCCGCTGTGGTGCGGTCAGGGAGATGTGCCCGCGATGGAGACCCCCGGCGGCGTGGTCGGTATATCCGCCGGCGGCGGGTGGACGACGTGGATACAACGCCACTTCTGGGTGGGCCCCTCGCACCCGGTGGCCAGGTCGCTCGTGGAGGGTGACGAGGTGGCCGGGTTCACCGTGCTCGAGACCCCCGGACACTCCGCTGGGCACGTTTGCTACTGGAGGGAGTCGGACCGCACGCTGATCCTCGGCGACGTGCTGTTCAACCTGAACATGCTCACCGGCAGGCCCGGCCTGCGAGAGCCGCCTGCCGCGTTCACGCCCGACCCCGCGCGCAACCGTGACTCCGCGCGCCGGCTCGCGGAGCTGCGCCCGCGCCTGGCCTGCTTCGGGCACGGCCCGCCGCTGCGCGACCCAGGCAGGATGGCAGAGTTCGTCGCGCGGCTGCCATGACGGCGTTCGCCGCCGTGCTGAGGGCGCTCCCCGCGCGGCTGCCATGAGCGAGAGCGTGTTCGTGTCCGCCGGTGGGCGCTTCCTCCCCACCGAGCACGCCCGCGGGCCGTGGGACCCGTGCGCGCTGCACGGCGGCGCTCCCGCCGCGCTCATCACCGCCGCCTTCGAGCGCATGCAACCGGGCGCCGCATCGTCCCCGGAGGGGGAGCTGCGCATCGCACGCCTCGGCTTCGAATTCCTGCGACCGATCCCGCTCGCGCCGCTGAAGCTCACAACGCGCATCGTGCGCCCCGGGCGCCGCGTGCAGGAGCTCACCGCCGAGCTCAGCGTGCTCGTGGACGACCCACACGGCGATGTCGGCGGCCCCGACGACGGCGCGGGCGTCGAGCAGGTCGTGTGCCGGGCGAGCGCGCTGCGGGTGCGCGCCGTGCCGAGCGACCTGTCCCTACCCGCCGAGCCCGATAGCCATCCGCCTGCGCCTGAGAGCTCGCGCGGGCCCACGCTGGACGCGCCCGCGGTCGATGGCGCGATGGGCACGCCCGAGGCCGCCGAGCCGCTGCTGTTCTCGCTCGATGGCTCCAGCGGCGCGAGCTTCGCGACGAGCGCCATGGAGATGCGCACGCCGGGCGACTCGCATGCGCCCGGCGAGGCCCGCGCGCCCGAGGATGCTCTCGCCCTCGGCGGCTCCCGCCCGCCCGGCCACGCCCGCGCGCTCGGGCCGGGGCGCGTGTGGATGCGCCTGCGCCCCGCACTGGTAGCGGGCGAGCAGCCCACGCCGCTGGCGCGCCTGGCGGCCAGCGCGGACTTCGGCAACGGCATCAGCGCCGCGCTGCCGTTCGACCGCTATCTGTTCATCAACGCCGATCTCGCCATCCACCTGCAGCGCCAGCCGCGCGGCGAGTGGATCGGGCTGGACGCGCGCACGCTGCTGCACCCCGGCGGCACCGGCCTCGCGGAAAGCGTGCTGCACGATGTGCACGGGCCCGTGGGTCGCGCGTTCCAGACGCTCGTCGTCGAACGGCGGTGAGCGGCGGTGAGCGGCGAGCCGAGCAGTGCTCCAGCGCGTATCGCCGGACTGCGACCATCTTTCGGGCCGGCTGGGGGCGTCGGGGAGCCTTGTCCCGTCGCCTGTGCTGTTGGATGGCTCTTCTGCGTGGGGGCGCGGGCGGCGCTCAGCCCGGCGGCGCGTTGGCCTCGGCGAGCAGGTCGTGCAGTGTGCCTCGTCGTCGTCGGCGGCGTCTGCGCGGCGGTAGCCCGCAGGCGTGTCGCCCGGCCTGCTCGGCCTCGCGGGCCTGGAAGGCGTCTGTGACGCGCATGTTGCGCACCACGAACAGGCATGCGGTGAGCAGCGCGATCGGGGTGAGTCCATCAGCCGGCAGCATCCCTTGGTGATGTCGTTGCCGGCGGGGTCCTTGATGGTGGAGTAGGTGCGCTCGGCGGCTGAGCGCCGCGCGTAGGAGAGGCGGTGGGACCAGTATGCGTCCGCCGAGCAGATCGGCGAGCGCATCGCGCTCTACCGCTCCGAGCGCGCAGCGCACGGGCGGCCCTTCGACCCCACGCAGGTCGCCGTTGCACGCCAGCTCTACGTCGCGACGGATCGCACAGAGGCCGACGCTGCGTTGGCACGCCTGGCCAAGTACACACGGCGCACGGTGGACGTTTCACGCTCGCCCGGGCGCAAGGGCGGCTCGCACGGTGCTCGCCCACGCTGACAAAGCCGGCGGCACCGAGGAGCACGCGCTCTATGGGACGCCCGACGAACTCCTCGCGAAGGCCGCGGAGTTGAACGACGCCGGCGCCGAGTACGCCCTGCTTGCCCTTGGCGTCCGGCCGGCTTACGGCGATCAACGTCGCGCACGTTCGGGCAGTCCACGGTCCAAGCAGTATGAGCCACCGTCCAGACGGGTCTCGCTCGTCGGCGAGACCCGTCTGATCTCACAGTCCTAATCGAACCTCGACTGCCGGGAGCACACGGCCAAACCGCGAGACTACGTAGCAGTCATTCAGCGTTCACGCCAAATACGACGGCCGTCATTTTTTTAAACATTTACCTTCCAACGTGACCATTGCGAAAACTCCTGCGCCCACTTCGAGTAATTGTACAGCCTTTAGTTCTTCATTTTCTTTTAAGCATTCGATTAAGACCCTTGTCATACACGTATCACCTGGTAGGTACAGTCCTTTTCCACATTCCGTGACCTGTTCCCAGATGTTTCCTTTTACCACATCAAGTTTGTTTTTTTTCACTTCTACCGCAACTTTCCACGTCCACACTGTCTTGTAGAGCGTATCAGTCTTTTCCGGCGGGGAGATTTTCTCTATGTGCCCTTTTTGTTTTTCTTCTCCTGTCGTTTCGTTTTCGTTTGCAACTTCAGCTCGTTCTTCTCCTGTGCGGAGCTCGATCGCCGTGGAGTCGGTGGTTTTGGCGGTAATGATCTCTTCGGAGGCAGCTTCGCCGGCGGGACCGTACAATTCGCCGGTCCACGAGCCGGGTGCAGCCGTTTCCGAGTATTCGGTCACGAGTTCCTGCTGGTGTCCTGCCGTGAACGACGTTTCCGAGCTCGTGCCCGACGTGTTCGTTGGCGTGACCTTGCCAGCCGTCGAGCCCTTCGTGCGGAAGTAGCCGACGTGTTCGCACCCGAAGATAGCGCTGTACGGCGCGCCTGCCCCGTGCGCGTTGACGAACTTGTTGTACGCTTCGCCCGGTTCCGATTGGATCAGTTCCGTTTCGAGCAGATACGTGTCGATTTCGCCTACCGTCGCGGTGTTCTCGCACGGGAACCCGAGCGTTTCACAGCCGGTGAACTTGACGAAGTCGACATCCGTGAAGTCACCGGTGATCTGGCCTTCGTCGGTGTTCGCTTTGCACTTCACTTCGCCGGACAGCGGCGGCCCGCTCACCAGTTTGCCTTCACCCGATGTCGATACGTACGTCGGGCTTGGCGCTAGTTCGGCCACACCGCCCTTCTTGACCTTTTCTTTGCAGCCAGCGTCGTACTTGCCCTTCTTCTGGGCGTAGCATTCATCCGCGGAGTGCCATTCGTAGTTACCCTTGCTCATTAACACTTTGTTCACCGCGTAATAGCTAACGCAATTTGGGTCGGTGTACTTGCCGGTCTTCTTGACTTTCACGCATACACCCCATTCGG
>JASHYF010000016.1 GCA_030043235.1 Solirubrobacteraceae bacterium
ATGGAGCGCAGCGCGTTCGCCCGCCTCCCCATCCCCGACGGCGTGGAGTGGCGAGGGCGCGTGCCGGTGGCCACGACGTTCCTGCGCGAGCTCGGCGTGCTGCTCTACCCGCTGAGCCGCGGAAGCGGGGCGAAGGTGAAGGTGCTCGAGGCGCTGGCGCTGGGCATCCCCGTGGTGACGACGCCGGAGGGAGCGGAGGGGGTGGCGGCGAGCGCGGGCGTGAGGGTCGAGACCGACGACGAGCGCATCGCGGAGGCGACGGTCGCGCTGCTGGAGAGCCGCGCCGCGCGCGCGGCGGCCGGCGCCGAGGCACATGCGACGTTTCTCGCCGGGCACACCCCCGCGGTGGCGGCGCGGCCCGTGGTGGAGCTCTATGAGCGGATGCTCGCCAGCCCGCGGTAGATCCGTTCGTAGCTGCGCGCCATCGCCACGTCGGTGAAGCGTTCGGCCGCGAGGCTGCGGGCGCGAGCGCCCATGCGCGTGCGCAGCGCGGGGTCCGCGAGCAGGCGCCCGAGGCGATCGCCGAGGGCCATGCGGTCCTCCACCGCCACCACATACCCGGTCTCACCGTCGTGGACCGCCTCGGCGACGCTGCCGACGTCCGCCGCCACCACCGGCAGGCCGGCGTGCATGGCCTCGAGGATGCTCAGCGGCATGCCCTCCCAGCGAGAGGGCAGCGCGAACACCTCGAAGGCCGGCAGGTAGCGCCGCGCGTCGGCGACCCAGCCGGTTATGAGCAGGCGATCGCCGACTCCCAGGCTGTGCGCGAGCGCGCTCAGCGCGTGGCGCTCGGGCCCGTCGCCGACGAGCACGACCGTGGCGCCGGGGAGCTCCGGGAGGGCGCGTACGAGCAGGTCGAACCCCTTCTGGCGCACCAGGCGACCGAGCGAGCCGACCACCGGCCCTGTCACGAGCGGCGTCACGGGCTCCGGCGCAGCGGCGGGCACGCCGTTCGCGACCGACAGGACCGAGCCACGCGCGAGACCGACGAGCTCCTCGATCCTGCGCGCGGCGCGCTCGCCGACGGCCACGTGCGCGTCGAGGCGACGGTCGAGCAGCTGTCGTGCGCAGCGACGGACCCTGGGGACGTGGCCGGGGATCGGCAGGTGATCGACGGCGATCACGCGCACGCCCGGCGTGAGCAGGCCGGCGAGCTCGCCGTAGGCGCCAGCCCAGGGCCATGCCTGGTTGGCGTGCAGCACGGCCGGCGCGAACGCGCGCACGGCCCGCAGGTGCTGGCCGAGCGCGCGCCGGTCGCGGACTCCCACAGGCGCCGCGACGACATCCACCTGTGTCCCCGCGCGGTAGCCCGCGATCGCCTCGCCGACGGCGGCGGAGGTGCACAGCACGCCGACCTCGGTCTCGGCGGCGAGCGCACCGAGCAGATAGCCGAGCATCACCTCCGCCCCACCCACCTCGGGCGACTCCGTGTAAAACAGGAGCCGCAGGGCCCGCGAAGCGCTCACGCGATTGTGGGGCACTTCGCGCACGCGATCGTGGATCACCTGGGGGCGGCGAGGAAGTTCCAGATCGGCTCGGTGAACGTGGCCTGGAAGCGCTCACGCGAGTACGGGCCCTCGCCGTCGAGGTCGAAGATGCGCAGGCCGGCTCCGTCGAGCAGGTCGTAGACGTCGCGCGGATCCGTCCCGTACAGGTCGGCGCCGCCCGACCCGTGCTCGAAGAGCACATGCGGACGGTGGCGCTCGAGCGTCCGCACCGCTCCCCGCAGCACCTGCAGCTCCGCGCCCTCGACGTCGATCTTGATCAACGCGGGCACGCAATCCTGCGGCAGCGCATCGTCGAGGCGCTCTGTGCGCACCGCGATGCGCTGCACGCGCGCGGCGGCGCCGGCGGGCAGGTCCGCTCGCCGGCGCAGGCCGCTGTACGCGGGCGCGTCCAGCACGTGCGAGAACTCGCTCGTGCCGGCGACGTCCGCGAGCGCGGCACAGCGCACGTCCACGGCCGGGAACCTCCCCACCAGGCGCTCGCACAGCTGCGGAACGGGCTCGTAGGCGATGTGACGACCGGCCGGCGCCAGGCGCACGATCGCGTCGAGCACCGTCCCCTCGTTGGCGCCGACGTCGATCGCGGTGGAGTCCGTGCGCAGGACGCTCGCGAGCACGACCCGCGTCGCGTGAGCGTCGCGCAGCTCGCGGCGGGCGAGTGGATCGAGCGTCGCGCGCGCCTCGCCGGCGTGCTCGACCCATCCTCGGACCCGCTCCTCCCGGCCCACGAGCGTGGCCAAGGACAGCAACGCTTTCCTCAGGGTGTCGCTGCCCCTGGGAGGACGCGTTCGCATGTGGCACGGATCCTACTGGGCACGACCTTCCCCACGGCTACCATCAGGCAGATGCAGGGCAGATGCGCCGGCGGTTCCGCATGACGGCTTCCGAGCAGCTGGAGCGCGTGCGCGAGAGCGGCGGGCTGCTGCGGACGCTGCGGCTCGTGCGCAGCCACCGGCTGCTGGCGGTGGGCGTGATCGTGGTGTGCGTGGCGGTCGCGGTCGTGCACCACGAGCGAGCGGCGAAGTCCTACGCGGCGACCGCCAGCGTGGCCTTCGAGAGCGGCACGCTGTCGGACGCCGCGCTGGCCGTCGCGCCGGCGGCGAGCAGCGAACCGCAGCGCGAAGCGAACACGGAGGTGCTGATCGCCGACTCGCCGGAAGTCGCCACCGCGGTGGCCAAGCAGCTCGGCACCTCCGCCAGCCCCAGCCAGCTGCTCGAAGACGTGAAAGTCGAAGCGGCGTCCAACGCGGACATCCTCGACATCGTCGCCAAGACCGGCTCGCCGCGCTACTCCGCGCAGCTGGCGAACGCGTTCGCGCAGCAGTACATCGCCTTCAGGACCAAGTCGGAGCTCTCGAGCGTCGAATCGGCGCAGGCGCAGCTCCAGCACCAGCTCGCCGGCCTGCCCGCCGGCTCAACCGAACGGACTGCGCTGGAAGGCGACCTGCAGCGCATCTCCACGGCGCGGGCGGTCGCGGGCGCGGGCGCGACGATCATCGGCACGGCCACGCCGCCGAGCAAGCCGACCGGAGCGTCGCTGAGCACCAGCCTCGTGATCGGGCTGGTCGTGGGCATCGCGCTCGCCTTCTCGCTGCTGTTCCTGCTGGACTCGCTCGACCGGCGCGTCAAGACGGTCGAGGAGTTCGAGCGCGAGTATCGCCTGCCGGTCCTCACGGTCGTGACCCAGTCGGCGTTCCGCGCGCGCCGCGCGAGGGACCGCGGCGAGGAGCTCGAGCCGTACCGGATACTGCGCAGCGCGCTGGACTTCGCGGCGGTCTCTCGCCCGCTGGACAGCCTGATGGTGACCAGTGCCGTGTCCGGCGAGGGCAAGACGACGGTCGCGGTGGACCTCGCCCATGCGATCGCGCTCACCGGACGGCACGTCGTGCTCGTCGAGCTGGACCTGCGCCGCCCCAGCTTCGCCTCGCACCTCGAGCTCGAAGCCCCCAGCGGGCTGACCAGCGTGCTCACCCGCAACGCGCTGCTCTCGGAGCTGCTGGCCGAGCCGTTCGCTGAGCTCCCGAACCTCTCGGTGCTGCCGGCCGGCCAGCTCCCCCACAACCCGTCGGAGCTGCTCGGCTCCGGGCGCGTCGCCGACCTGATCGCCGAGCTGCACGGCGAGGAGGACACGCTGGTGGTCATCGACGCGCCGCCGCTCAATCCGGTGGCCGACGCGCAGGTCCTGCTGAGCAACCCCGCGATCAACGCCGTGCTCCTCGTCGCGCGCCTGGAGAAAACCACCCGCGACGAGGTCAGGCGCGCCCGCGCGATCCTCGAGCACCACGGGGTCGAGCCCGTCGGCCTGGCAGTGACCGGGCTGCGCGACAGCTCCCGCTACGGCTACGAAGCGTATGCCAGCACCGCCGAAGCCAAACGCGCCCCGGCCGACGCCGGCGCGCTCGCGTATCCGGCCGGGAGCTCGATGCAGCGGCAGTCCACGTGAGCTGACGCGCCGGGCGATGGGCACGCGGCTGGCGAGGACGCTCACAGAACGCGAGTGGCTGCTGGCGGGGGCCGCCGCGGGCGCGTCCGCCGTGCTCGCCTTCCTCGGCGCCCAGCGCCTGGGCACGCCCGGCCTGCTGGCGCCCGTGGCCGCGGCGCTGCTGTTCGCGCTGATGCTCCGGCCCGTGGCGATGGTCGTGCTGACCGGCCTGCTGGTGATCGTGTGCGAGGGACCGACGTTCGGCCTGCTTTCGTTCACGTCCAACCTCTACAGCCACGTGTACCACGAACTGAACCCGCTGGACATGCTCACGGCGCTGACGATCTCCTCGATCGGGCTCGACGTGATGCGACGCCGGCGGGCGGTCCACGTACCGCGGCCGCTGCTGCTCGGAGGCGTGCTGCTGGCGCTCGCGATGCTCGCGGGCGCCGTCACCGGAGACGCCGCCGGGGTGCCCGTGCGCTCGCTGCTGCTGTCGGAGAACGTGCTCCTGTACCTGCTGCTCGTGCCGCTGGCGGTGGCGAACCTCGAGCTCGACCGCCGCCAGGTGACGGCGCTGCTCGGTGGCGCGACGGCGCTCGCGATCGTCAAGGCCGTGCTGGGCCTGGCGGAGATCGCCGGTCACAAGGGCGCGCCGGTCGAAGGCCATGCGCAGCTCACCTACTACGAACCCACCGCCAACTGGCTGATCATGTGCGTGATCCTGGGCGTGCTCGCGCTCGTCGTGATGCGCGTCAGGCCGCCACTGTGGGCTGGTCTGGGGATGCCGCTGCTGCTCGCCTGCCTGCTGCTGAGCTACCGGCGCTCGTTCTGGATCGCGGCCGTCCTCGGCGTGCTGCTGCTGGCGCTGCTCGGCAGCTCCACCGCCGGCCGGCGAGCGCTCGTGCCCGCAGGGCTGCTCGTGGCGCTCGGCATCTTCGTGCTGAGCTCGACCAACTGGCAATCCTCCGGGTCCCCGATCATCCGCCGCGTGAGCTCGCTGTCCCCGGCAAAGCTCGAAACGAACGTCAACGACCGCTATCGCATCGACGAGCGCGCGAACGTGCTCGGCGAGATCGGAGAACACCCGATCACGGGCCTGGGTCTGGACGTCCCCTGGAGCGCCAGCTACGAACCGTTGCCGGCCGAACACGAAGACGGCCGCGAATACGTGCACTTCGCGGCGTTGTGGTTCTACTTGAAGCTCGGGATCGTGGGCCTGGTGGCGTACGTGTCGATCCTCGTCGGCGCGGCGCTGCTCGCCTGGCGCGTGTGGCGGCGGAGCAGGGAGCCCGTGCTGCGCGCGTTCGGCCTGGCCTCGCTGTGCGCGTTCGCGGGCCTGGCGGTGATGGACACGACCGCCAGCTTCACGGGCGTCGACCAGCGCTTCACGGTCCTGCTCGCCATGCAGCTCGGCCTGCTCGCGATCCTCGCGCGGACCTCCGTGCCGGAGGGGGTCGCCGCGGCGGAGGCGTGAGCGCGGTGCTCTCCCACTGGCGCTCGAACCTCCGTGCCGCAGGGAGTCGCCCCGGCGGAGGCGTGAGCGCGAAGCTCACGTGCCGCCCGTGAGCATCGCCGCCACGGCGGCGGTGAAGGCGCCCTTGGGCTTCAGGGAGGACTGAAGCGCGCCGAAGTAGTCTTCGCGTTCGTCCGACACCCCGGGTTCCACGCGGTCTGTGATCGTGTACAGCAGGAACATCCCGGGGCGGCCGTTCAGCACCTGGCGCAGTTCGCTGATCGTGCGCGTCAGCACTTCCGCGGCTTCCTGGTATGTCATGCACACCGGCCAGCCGTAGTTGCCGGTCAGGCACTGCCCGTTGTCGGTCGAGAGGCCGAACTCGGTTATGTCGATGGGGATCGTCGAGGGCGCGCCCTGGGCGGCCGTTTCCTCGATCATCGCTTCCACTCGCGAGCGCCAGTTCGGCCCGTAGGGATGGATCGTCCAGCCGGCCACGTACTGCCCGAGGCCGGGAACGGCCTTGAACATGTTTTCCACCCAGACCGGTCCGGCGTTGCCGGCGTCGCCCTGGGCGAGCAGGCCGACGTGGGGGTTGGCCGCGCGGATCGCCTTGGCGGCTTCCACGAAGCGCTGCGCATACGCCTGCGCCCTGGCGGCGTAGCCGCTGGGCGTGTCTTCGGCTTCGGAGTACTGATAGCTGTAGCTCGTCTCGTTGCCGAACTCGATCGACTGGATCGCGAAGGCCCCATCCGAGCGGCCGGCCCAGAACGTGCCGCCCGGCCCGTACGTGGCCGCCCAGCTCGCGAGGCTCTGCGCCTGGGCGGGCGTGGGGATGGTTCCGTCGAAGACCGCGATCGGCAGCACCCGCACGCCCTCGGCCGCGTACCTTTCGATCGCGTACGCGAGCTGCGCGGGGCCGTCTTCGATCGTGAACGGCAGGCGCACGAGCTTCGCTCCGAGCATCGTCGTGGCCGGGAAATCGTCTTCGTAGGTGCCGGAGTTCAGGCCGGTCTGCAGTTCGCCCTGCCCGCCCGCCGGTTCTTCGGCGGGCGACTGGGCCGGTTCGCTCGCGGGATACGCGATCTCGACGGTGGGCGACCACGCGCTGCCTTCGACGGCCGTGCGAATCGTGTAGCCGACGGTCGCTCCTGGCACGGCGGGCGGCGTGGCCGAGGTCCCGCTCACGA
>JASHYF010000156.1 GCA_030043235.1 Solirubrobacteraceae bacterium
CACGAGCGCCGCGTCCTCGGCCGGCGCGACGACCGCCGCCGGCACGAAGCTTGCGTTCGGCGCCCCGGCCATCGTGGACTACAAGCCCGGTGAATCGTCGAAGCCGGCGTATCGTCTGCAGCTGACCGTGCTCGGCATCAAGAAGGGCTCCCAGACCGAACTCGACGGGGTGGAACTCGAAAAGTCCGAGCAGGGCAAGACCCCCTACTACGTCACGCTGCGAATCGAGAACGTCGGCTCGGGTGACGCGGCGGCCGAAGACAGCCAGCCGGCGGCCGGCTTCCAGGCGGTCGATGATCGTGGACAGCAGGGTCAGGAACTGAACGTGATCGGCACCTTCCGGCCGTGTCCGAGCGGCACTGAGCCGACGCACTTCACGCACGGCGTCACCTATCAGACGTGCGTGATCTACATGGTCGGAAGCGACGGCTCGATCGTCGAGGAGGAGTGGACCGGAAGCGGCGGCGAAGCCTACTCGGAAAACCCGATCGTGTGGAAGGCGGGCTGAGCGAGCGGCTGAGCTGTCGAGCGGTTCTCCACGCCGCGGTCGGCTCGTTGATCCAACCGCCGCGTGATCCGCGTTCGATGGGACGGTCCGAGCCCTCGGCGGCACGCTGCTGAGCTCGATCGTCTCCGTGATTCCAGACCGTCGCGAGGCTCAACCAACACGCCTGCTCACATCCGAACGCGAGCGTGCGAGGGGCGTCGCGCGGGGGTACGCGATCGCCAACGCCGCGGGGTACGTCGCCAGCGACGAATCCCTGTTCGTGCATGGGAGCGCCATCGACGTCGACGGCGGCCGCACCGCTGTCGCCGCCATCGCCCCGAGCTGACACGCCGGCAAGCCGCGGGCGCAGGGGTGCGCGGGCGACGCGTGTCGCCTCCCCGGCAAAGGGCGTCTGGCCGCGTCGGACCGCGCCCGGCTGGTCAGGACCTCGCTGTCACACGGGCAAGACAGGGTCACGAGTGCCCCCGGGGGCCGGCACACCGGGGAGCTGAGCGACGTCGCGGACGCTCTCCTTTGCCAGGTCGACCACTTGGTCGGCGTGACCGTGCCAGATGAGCTTCGCGGTCGCGCTGGCGAAGCCCTTCGTCTGTTCCCAGCTCGGGTACTGCGGCATCCCCGCCGCGAGCCCGGCCGTCTTGATCGAGACCAGCGCCGGACCGGAGTGCTCAAACGCCTGGGTGAGCGCCGCCGGCACGTCGTCGTGGCGGTCGACGCCGATCCCGAGCATCGCGTAGGAGCCGGCGAGCTTCGCGAAGTCCGGGTTCTCGAGGTCGGTTTCATACGGCTCGACGCCCTCGGAGAGCATCTCCCAGTGCACCATGTCGAGCAGGCCGTTGTCGAACACGATGATCTTGATCGGCAGGTCGTAGGTCGTGATCGTGCTCAGGTCGCCCAGCAGCATCGTGAGCCCTCCGTCACCGCACATCGCGACCACCTGGCGCCCCGGATAGGCGAGCTGGGCGCCGATGGCCTGGGGCATCGCGTTTGCCATCGAGTGTCTGCAACGCGCATACCCATCGCCAACCTCCCTTTCGGAGCACATCAGGAGCAAGCGCATCATCTCGCGTTGGCGCTGGCATGCGCAAGCGACGAACGTCGTAAAGAGGCGCGAACGCGGCGACGCCACGGCGCACGATCGTGGACGAGCCGAACGCCTGCGAGGATCGACCCAAAATGCGAGTTCGGACGGTCGTCTCGCGGTGGAAGATCCCAATTTGGGAGAACTATGTCGTGAGTTTGCCGCAATTTGCGCATTTTTTCGGAACGTACACGCTAGACAAATGGCTCGATGTATGTGACGCTCCGTTCGTCCGGCTGTAGTTGCCTCGCCGGCCGCTTCATCCGGTCAAGCTCAAGCCGGCCGCAGGTCTGGCGTGAGGACGCAATTCGGGGTGTCGACCGGCCGTTGCGCTCAGTAGCGAGCGCAGGGGGTGAGAGATTGCTGCTTTCATCGCTATGAATCCGAGCGCCGGAGCTCGGAGCTGACGGTCCAGCCGCGGTTGATCGCGCCCCTCGAGCCTTCGTGATGAGCTAGTTCTCCAGTCTCGCCACGCCCCTCGAGCAGCTACTCGACTGGATCCCAGGCGCCAGCGCTCCGGCCCGCGAGCGAGATCCCTGCAATCGACCGGCGCGTCGCTGGCCGCGAGCCAGTGCTGTCGGTGGACGGGTGAGGTTGGCTGGCCGTACACGCCCGACTGGAGAGGGCGGTAACGCTCAGGGATTAACGCCAGCGCGTGTAACGAAGCCCGTAAACCCGGACCACGTGCATCGCACGGGTCCCCGCAGAGACAAGGAACCCGGATGGCGACAACTATGACAACAGAGACGTCGGGTATGCCCGAGCCAATTCGCAACGGCGAGGGCGCTCCGATCCTGGGGCCGCGCAACGTTCCGCTCGAGCGCGAGAACCCCGACCTCCTCATCTCGCCGTGGACCGACAACGGCACGATCCCGAACCTCAAGTTCTCGTTCGCGACTGCTCGCAACCGCGTCCTGAGCGGCGGTTGGGCCCGCGAGGTCACGGCTCGCGAGTTGCCGATCGCCACCGAACTCGCCGCGGTCAACATGCGCTTGAAGCCGGGCGGGATCCGCGAGATGCACTGGCACAAGGAGGGCGAGTGGTCATACATGCTGGCCGGCCGGGCGAGGATCACCGCGATCGATGCCGGCGGGCGCAATTTCATCGATGACGTCGGCGAGGGCGACCTGTGGTACTTCCCCGCCGGCTTGCCCCACTCGATCCAGGGTCTGGAGGAGGGCTGCGAGTTCCTGCTCGTCTTTGACGACGGTCACTTCTCCGAGAACGAAACGTTCCTGATCACGGACTTCTTCAAGCACACGCCACGCGAGGTGCTAGCCCACAACTTCGGCGTGCCGCAGGCTGCCTTTGCGGAGATCCCCGTCGATGTCGCGCATGACCGCTACGTGTTCGCCGGCAAGGTGCCGCCCTCGATCGAGAGGGACGCCGTCGAGTCGCCCGCGGGAACGGTGCCGCAGAAGTTCAGCCATCGGCTGCTCGCCCAGGAGCCGGTCAAGGCTCCCGGGGGGCAGGTTCGCATCGCCGACTCCGTCACCACCTTCCCCGCCTCGAAGACGGTCGCGTGCGCCCGGGTGGAGGTGGAGCCCGGCGCCATGCGTGAGCTGCACTGGCATCCCAACGTCGACGAGTGGCAGTACTACATCTCCGGCAGGGGACGCATGACCGTGTTCGCCGCAAGCGAACACGCGCGAACCTTCGACTACCAAGCCGGCGACGTCGGCTACGTGCCGTTCGCGATGGGCCACTACGTCGAGAACACCGGCGATGAGACGCTGTGCTTCCTCGAGATGTTCCGCAGCGACCACTTCGCCGACGTCTCGCTCAACCAATGGATGGCGCTGACGCCGCCGGAGCTCGTAAAGGCGCACCTCAACCTGAGCGACGAGACCATGGCAGCGCTCTCCAAGCAGAAGCAGATCATCGTCCGATGAACGAACACGTATCGCCAGAGAACGACAGACACCGTGTGATCAGACCCATAAAACCCGGACCACGCGTGTAGCACTGGTCCCTGGAGAGATAAGGAAACAGCATGGCTACGACGACGGCAAAAACGACTTCGGGTGCAGGTCGCAGCCTGCTCCGCAACCCGCAGCTCAACCGCGGAACGGCGTTCACCTTGGAGGAGCGCGACGCGCTGGGGCTCGAGGGCCTCCTTCCCGCCGGCGTGCTCTCGCTCGACGAGCAGGCGAAGCGCTCGTATGAGCAGTACAACGAGCAGCCGACCGACCTGGCGAAGAACGAGTTTCTGGCGGCGCTCCACGACCGTGACGAGGTCCTCTACTACAAGCTGCTCGAGGACCATCTCAAGGAAATGCTCCCGGTCGTCTATGACCCGGTGGTTGCCCAGGCGATCGAGCGCTACAGCCACGAGTTCCAGCGCCCAAACGGCGTCTACCTGTCGATCGACGACATCGACGGTGTCGAACGTGCGTTTCACAACTACGGCCTCGGCGCCGATGAGGTCGACCTGCTCGTCGCGACCGACGCCGAGGAGATCCTCGGGATCGGCGACTGGGGCGCTCAGGGGATGGACATCTCGATCGGCAAGCTCGCCGTCTACACCGCGGCGGCGGGGATCCATCCCGACCGCGTGATCCCGGTGATGCTGGACGTGGGCACCGACCGCGAGTCGCTGCTCAACGATCCCCTCTATGTCGGCAACCGCCACAGCCGCGTGCGCGGCGAGCGCTACGACGAGCTGATCGCGACCTACATCGGGACCGCCTCCAAGCTGTTCCCTGAGGCGCTGCTTCACTTCGAGGACTTCGGGCCCTCGAACGCGCGGAGGATCCTCGAGGCCTACCGCGGCAAGGCGCGGATCTTCAATGACGACGTGCAGGGGACGGGAGCGATCACGCTCGCGGGGGTGCTCGCCGGGATGCGCGTCGCGAAAAGCCGGCCGAGCGAGCAGCGGGTCGTGATCTTCGGCTCCGGCACCGCGGGGATCGGCATCGCCGATGAGATCCGCAAGGTCATGATCGCCGACGGTCTCTCCGAGGAAGACGCGACGCGACGCTTCTTCTGCGTCGACAAGCAGGGCCTGCTCGTGGACGACATGAAGGATCTTCGTGACTTCCAGGTCCCCTACGCGCAGCCACGCGGTGCGGTCTCAGGCTGGAGCCTCGAGAACGGCAGCGGCCCGATCGGCCTCTACGAGGTCGTCGCGAACGTGCACCCGACGTTGATCGTCGGCACCTCGACGGTCGGTGGCGCGTTCACCGAGCAGATCGTGCGCGAGATGGCAAAGCACGTCGAGCGCCCACTGATCTTCCCGCTCTCGAACCCGACCGAACTGATCGAGGCGATCCCGGCCGACGTGATCAAGTGGAGCGAGGGCCATGCGCTCATAGGAACCGGGACACCGTGGGAACCGGTGCCCTACAAGGGCGTCGACTACGCCATCGGGCAGGCCAACAACGCGCTCGTGTACCCCGGCATCGGTCTCGGGACGATCGTCTCGAAGGCCAGCCACGTGAGCGACGGCATGCTGCTCGCCGCGGCCGAGGCGATCGCCTCACAGGTCGACGTGAACACGCCCGGCGCGGCCATCCTGCCAGCGGTCGAGAACCTGCGTGCGAGCTCGGCGACGGTCGCCGTCGCGGTGGCAGAAAAGGCGGCCGAGGAAGGGCTCGCGCAGGCGAAGCTCGCCGATCCCGTGCAGGCGGTGCAGGAGGCGATGTGGCAGGCGAGCTATCCGGTCCTGGAGGTGAAGTGATGGCGACGGCAACCCACGCCAAGCTCCGCTCGCTGCCAATCGGCACCGGGGAAAGCGGAAAGCGCGTCGAGAGCGACTCGATGGGGCCCATCGAGGTTCCGGGCGAGCACTACTGGGGCGCCCAGACCGAGCGCTCGCTGATCCACTTCTCGATCGGCGACGATCACATGCCAAAGGCGGTCTACCACGCCTATGGCTACGTCAAGAAGGCTGCGGCGATGGTGAACGCCGAGGCCGCGCGGCTAGAGGGCGATCTCGCTGAAGCGATCATCGCCGCGGCCGACGAGGTGATCGCGGGAGAACTCGACAGCGAGTTCCCGCTGTACGTGTGGCAGACCGGCTCGGGCACGCAGTCGAACATGAACGTCAACGAGGTGATCGGAAACCGCGCGAGCCAGCTTCTCGGCGGCAAGCTCGGCTCCAAGCACCCGGTGCACCCCAACGACCACGTGAACATGGGGCAATCCTCGAACGACACGTTCCCAACGGCGATGCACATCGCGACGCTCTTCGCGGTCCGAGAGCACACGCTGCCGCGGCTCGATGAGCTGATCGACGCGATCTGGAAGAAGGCGGAGCAATGGGTCGAGGTGGTCAAGATCGGTCGCACGCACCTGCAGGACGCGGTACCGCTGACCGTCGGCCAGGAGTGGTCCGGCTGGGCGACGCAGCTGCGCGACGCACGCGCCCGCCTGGAGCAGTCGCTGACGGGACTGCACGAGCTCGCCGCAGGCGGGACCGCTGTCGGCACGGGGCTGAACGCACCCGGCGGCTTCGGCGAGCAGATCGCGGCGAAGCTCGCCGAGCTCACCGGCCTCCCGCTCAAGACAGCGCCGAACAAGTTCGCCGCGCAGGGCTCGCTGGACGCGATGGTCGCTGCCAGCGCCGGCCTGCGCGGGGTCGCGGTATCGCTGATGAAGATCGCCAACGACATCCGCTGGCTGGCGTCAGGGCCGCGTGCCGGGCTTCACGAGCTGAAGATCCCAGCAAACGAGCCTGGCTCTTCGATCATGCCGGGCAAGGTCAATCCAACGCAAGAGGAGGCGATGGTGATGGTCTGCCTGCAGGTGATCGGCGAGGACTCGATCGTCGCCGCCGCCGGCGCGCAGGGCAACTTCGAGCTCAACGCGATGCGCCCGATCATCATCAACAACGTCCTTCACTCAGCGCGGATTCTGAGCGACGACTGCGAGAAGCTCCGGCGCTTCAGCATCGAGGGAACCGAGCTCGACGACGAGAAGGTCAATTCGTACGTGGGCCGCTCGCTCATGCTCGTGACAGCGCTTTCGCCGCACATCGGGTACGACAGGGCATCCGCCATCGCCCACAAGGCCGACGACGAAGGCACCACGTTGCGAGAAGCGGCGCTCGCACTGGGCGTCTCCGCCGGCGACTTCGACCGGATCGTCGACCCCAAGGCGATGGTCGGCAGCCCCCGGCGTGATCTTGGACTCGCAGGCGAGGCGGTGCGGTGATGGGGTGCGTCGGCACCAAGGACCAGTGATCGCGCAAACGCAGGAGAGCCAAACAATGAAAGTGGGCATAGTCGGTGCGGGAATGGCCGGCAGCACCGCCGGTTTCGCCATCGTCATGAATGAAATAGCCGATGAACTCGTCATGGTCGATATCAATGCGAAGCTGGCTCAAGCGCAGGCGGAAGATTCGGTCGATGCCACGCCTTTCGGCGCGGCAGTCCGTGTCTCGGCCGGGGATTACGAACAACTCAGTGGAGCCCGCGTTGTCTTGCTTTGTCGTGGGGTGGCCCAGCGGCCCGGTGAGACGAGGGGGTTGGCGGTCACAAGTCGCCGGTCTCGTTCGTCAATCCTTTTAGACGGAGATGACGGATGAGCGAGAGGACAGGAAGCTCTTGGAGGCGACTCGCGAAGGGGAGGCGGAGGCCTTCGGGGAGTTCTTCAGGCGCAATCGCGCGGTCGTGCTGTCGGCTCTGAGGGCGCGCACGGGCGATAGCGAACTGGCTGCCGATCTGCTGGCGGAGACGTTCGCAGCGGCCCTCGTGAATGCGCTCGACGAGGAGCGGGTGCTGCCGGACGTGCCGATCGCCTGGGTGATGACGATCGCGCGCCACAAGCTGATCGACAGCGCGAGGCGGGGGGAGGTGGAGCGTTCGGCCCGTGAGCGCCTCGCGCTGGAGCCACTCGAGCTCGACGACGACTCGATTCGCCGGATCGAGGCTCTGATCGACGCGACCGACGTCGAGGCGAGGCTTGCAGAGCAGCTACCGCCCGACCAGTTCCAGGCGCTGCGGGCACGAGTGTTCGACGAACACGAGTACGAGGAGATTGCGCGCGAGCTGCGCTGCTCGCGGGCGGTCGTGCGTAAGCGCGTCAGCCGCGCGCTGAAGACGCTCCGCGGAGCTATGGAGGCACCGAGATGACCGACTTTCTAGACGCACTCGAGCGGCAGCTGATCGGTGCCGCCGCGCGCGCGAGGAGCCCGCAGGCGCAGGCGACGGGCGACGCTGCCGTAACCGCCCGCTCCACCCCGCACGTGAGGCGTTTCCGTACTGCCCGCCGGCGCGGGCACGAGCACGCGCTGCGGCGCGGCGTCGTCCCGCGCCGGCGCTGGCTGCTCGTCCTGATCCCGGCGCTGCTGGTGCTCGCGACCGCCGCGCTCTCGCTCGGCGGGGTGATCGAAGTCGGCTCTCCGGCCAAGCCCGAATACTCTGCGGCCCAGTTCGGCGCGTTGACGCCCGGGAGCGCGCGCCTCGAGCCGGTGTCCGCGCCGGACCCGGCGGGCGGGCCGGCGTGGGGGCTGCGCGTGTACTCGACGAAGCTCGGAGTGGGCTGCCTGCAGGTTGGACGGCTCCTCGACGGGCGCCTCGGCGCTCTCGGCGAGGACGGCGCCTTCAACGACGACGGGCAATTCCACGAAGTCAAGCCTGGCGGCTCCGTGATGTTCTACGCCTGCTCGGCGCTCGACGGCGACGGTCGCGTGCTCTACAACGTGACCGAGGACAACGTGCCGGCGAGCGGCTGGCTCGGGCTCGGCGGCTGCGCGCCGGCGACCGCGACAGCAGCCGAAAAGGCCCCCGAGCAGGGCCACAAGATCGGGATCTGCCCAGAGTCCGAGGAGCGCGACCTGCACTTCGGGCTGCTCGGGCCGGAAGCCGAAAGCATGACGTACACGAGCGAAGGCGAGACGCGCACCCTGAAGACCTCGGGTCCGGACGGCGCCTACCTGCTGGTCGAACGTGCCTCGCCGGCTCAGCTGCTCTCCGGCAAAGGACTCGGCACCGGCAACGAGGTACCGACGGATGGCCCCATAACGGAGATCCATTACCGCAACGGCGCCACCTGCCACGTGACCTCCAAGAGCTGGATCGGCGGCAAGGACGCCTGCACACCCTCGCTGCAGATGCCCGTCGGCTACAAGCCCGTGAAGACGCCGACGCAGGCGGAAGTGACCTCGCCCGTCAGCGCTCGCCTCGGCAACGGCCCGCACGGCGAAGAACAGATACTCGTCAGCTTCCAGTCGCGCGTCTCGCTCACCGAATACCGCAGCGGCTACCAGCTGGCGTTCGACGAATCGAGTATTCACCCGCGGCTCGTCCCCGGGCCCTTCCGAGAAGCTGGCGTGAAGGCCGGCGAAACGGTGACGATCCCCGTGCGCCCTGTGCCGCCGGCTACGTCGCTACCGGCTGGTGAATACCGCGGTACGGTCAGGCTCCTGTCGGCGACCGGCCCCGCTCTCTTCGAAGGCCCCGAAACGAAGTACCTGACAGTCGGCACGTTCTCGATCACCGTCCCCTGAGATCGAGCAGCCCCTGCATGTTGGACGCCCACGTACGTGGGCGTCCCGGCATATTCATCAGCCGCAGCCAGATCGCCAGCAGCATTTCAATGTCAGGTGCCGTGTCGATCGGTCTCCCTGTGTGCGTATCGGCCCCGAAGACGATGGCGGGGTCACGCCGACGTGGGGCTCGCCGGTGCGGGTGCGCCATCGCGAGCTCCACCGCGCCAGCGTGCGCCGGTTGAGCTGGTCCGACGGAGTGATCTAACGGCGAGCACGTCGGGACGAAGGCGGACACGCGTAGTCACGGTCATTGGGGCCTTCCGTGAACTGGGCGAGCGTCACAACGCTGCCGGTGAACGGGCTTGCGCAGGCGTGTCGTGCCTGCGCAAGCGTCCTCGCGCCGGTCACCCAGTCGTGCTCGCTGGAGGGGAAGTAGCTCTTGCTGGCGCGCTCCCCCAGCCCCGTGATCGCGCGCCACTGGTAGGCGTCGGAATACAGGCCGACCCGCCCGCGCGCGCCCGCCGCGCGCAGGCCGGCCGCGTAGCCGCGAAGCGCTGCGATGTTCAGGCCAGCCCACTCGCGCGAGCTCGAGCGGTTGGCCCAGCTGGCGTCGATCTCGACGTCGATCCACCACGGCGCAGTCGCGGTCCTCCCTGGGGCGGCCGTAAGCGCGAGGCCGTAGGAGTAGCCGGCACGCTGGGTCGCATAGAGGTATGCGCACGCGCGCGTCCAGCCGCCGTCGCAGGTCCCGTAGGGAGTCCCCGCAGACGGACTGCCGGTGGCGGGCAAGGGCCAGTCGGCCACGCTGGGGCCCGGGTCCGCCGCGTTCAGGTAGAGAGAGAGGCCGGGTTGCGCCGGCCGCGCCAGGCCCGGCGCCGCAGACGCCAGCATGAGCTGTTCCACCAGGCAGGGATTGGCGTTGTTGGCCAGGCCGTCGTTGACACCGACGATGATGAAGCTCGTGGACAGCGGCGGTGGCGCTTCGCACTGCGGGTAGGAGAGGTCATAGCCCACGGGGCTCGAGGCCCCGCGGGCGCTCGCAGTCACCCAGGTGAGCGCCAGCACGAGCCCCACGGTGATGGCCAGCAACGCTCGGGCCAGACGCGGCAGCGGTGATGTGGACGCGAGTAGGCTCATGCGGCGATCGAGTCCGCTGTGCACGAATCGACGGGTACGTACAATAGGCGCCAGGCCAGAGCTCGGGACCATGCCCGAGAGGCGCGCTCCGCCGGTGGCGATGACCGACGGGGGAGCCGCCACGACGAAGAGGTGCCCGGTGCTCAGCGAGAGATGGCCGAGGCGGTCGCGACCACCACAACGTCTTCGGCGGCCAGCCGCCGCGCCGGTGCCGACGTGCTGATCTCCGCGCGGCGAGCCGGCCCGAGCGGCATGGCGATCGGCCTCGACATGACCGAGGAGATGCAGACGGCGGTGGCCTACGCCGGGCTCGCCTGATCCGCCGCGGGGACCTACGAGCGAATGCTTTGCAGCGGCGTCCCGTCGCCGACCGACCATCTATGACCAAGGCCGTGGTGGTGTCGCGTCAGCGTGCCGGCGGGCGCAGCGAGAGCGCCAGCAACGCCAGGACCGCGGGCGGCATGACCCACCACGCGACGGTGCCCGTGGAGGCGATGAGCGCGGTCAGCGCGAGCGCCGCGACGACGCCGACGGCGGTGATCGGATCGTCACCGACGAGGAAGTCCCACAGCCAGCGAGTCGCGCTCGCGAGCCAGCTCATCACACCGCCTCGCTCGCCGCAGCGGCAGCTTCGCCCGCGCGGCGCAGCCGCAGTGTCATCGCCAGCGACGCGAGCGCCACGCCGGGGACGATCGCCAGCAGCGCGACCTCGCCGCCGGGCCACGCTGCGCCCGCGCCCTGAGTACCCCAGAAGGTGCCGAACGAGATGAGCATCACGCCGACCGCGAACTTCATGGTGTTCTCGGGCACACGCGCCAGCGGCGCCCTCACCGCGAACCCCGCCAACGCGACGATCGCGACAGCAGCCAGCGCGGCCGCGGCCGCGAGCGGGACGTGGTGCTGGTTGGCGCCGAGGGTGAGCACGATCACCGCGACCTCCAGCCCCTCCAGCAGCACGCCCTTGAACGAGACCACGAACGCATACGCATCCACGCCCGCGACAGCACGAGCGCCAGCGGCGCGCGTCGCCGCGCTCGCACGCGCGAACGCGGCGTTCTCGTCACGCAACGCCTTCAGCCCCGCGGCGCGCAGGATCGCCTTGCGCAGCCACTGCAAACCGACGATCAAAAGCAACGCACCGACCACCACACGCAGCGCGTTGATTGGCAGCTGCGTCAGCGCGGGACCGAAGCCTGCGACGACCAGCGCCAGCGCGAGCGTCGCCGCTGCGCACCCGTACAGCGAGGCCGACCAGCTGCGCGTGCTGCCGACGGCCAGCACGATCGTGAGCGCCTCGACCGCCTCCACCGCGCAGGCGAGAAACACAGACACCAGCAGCGCGAGCTCAGCACCGGACACGATGCTCAGTATGCCCAAAGCTCCGCCGGATGCTCTCTGCTGGCGAGGACTCCGCTCATTTTAGGGAGAGCTTTAGAGAGGCTTGAGCGGATCATAAGGCCCGCGGCTAGCGTACGCGGGCAGCCTGTGCGGGCCGAGCGCCGAGGGATCTGTCAGGGCCTGGGCCGAGCGTCCGAACGCCAAACGACCGACTCAAAGCTATCCCTCCTGGATATGAGCAAGCGCGCCACGAGCCCCTACGTCGCCACCAAGGTGCCTGAGATCACGCCCTGGTTCTGGGCGACGAAGATCCTGATGACCGCGACCGGAGAGGCGATCTCCGACGCGATGAACCAGCAGCTCGGGCCGGCGATCGCGGTCCCGATCATGGTCATCTTCATGGTGGCGACGCTCCGCTGGCAGCTGGGGCAGGACCGCTACCGCACGGCGCCGTACTGGTCGGTGGTCGCCGCAGTCAGCGTGTTCGGGACCTCGGCGGCCGACGGCTTCCACGTGGGGCTCGGCTGGCCGTACTGGCTGTCGAGCAGCTTCTACGCCGTGATCCTCGGCTGCATCTTCGTCTACTGGCAGCGCAGCGAGGGGACGCTGTCGATCCACAGCATCATCAACCCCCGGCGTGAGCAGCTGTACTGGCTCACCGTGCTGGCGACGTTCGCGTTGGGCACGGCGGTGGGCGACTTCACCGCCACCGACGCGGGGTTGAGCTACCTCCCGTCGTTCTTGCTGTTCGGCGGGATCATCGTGATCCCGCTCCTCCTGTGGTCCGGGTTCGGGGTCAACTCCATCTTCTGCTTCTGGTTCGCCTACACGATCACCCGGCCGTTCGGCGCCTCGTGGGCCGACTACAACGATATGCCACCCGCCCAGCACGGCCTGAACATCGGCCAGGTCCCCACCGCCATCTACCTCGCGGTGATCTCCCTCGGCCTGGTGCTATACATGGCCAGCCGGCAGATCGGCCACCGCCCTGTACCCGCCAAGCCGCTCGCCGAAGGCGATCTCGCCACCGCGACGGCCAGCAGCTAGAGACCGACGGCGCTCGCCGGCCTGCGACCGTCGACGCGCTCGGCTACGCCGCCAACTCGCTGCGCGGAGATCAGCACGTCGGCGCCGGCTCCCGAGCCCAGGTCGAGCACCGTCTCGCCTTCCGCGAGATCGGCCACCGCAGTCGTCGGCACGCCACAGCCCAGGGACGCCGCGACGGCGGCCTGGACCCCCCCTGTGCTCTGCACGTCGTACAGCCCGCCGCCGAAGACCTCCTGACCTCGCTCGTCGGTGACGCCTATCGCGCATCCGCATCCGGCCTGCGTGTCGGAGCTCGCCGCGCGCGCGGCCGCGGCGTAGCGCTCGCGGACTTGCTTGCGCACGTCGCCGCGATCGCCTCCGCGTTCTCTTGGCTGGCAGGGAGTCCTCGGCGCGCTGTCACTTGAGTACGGGCAGGTCGTTGTGTGTGCGTGTGAGCAGGGCTCTGGCGGGGCTGGGGGGGATCCCATTCCTTCGCTCCGCTCAGAAGCGTTGGGTGGTCCAGTCTCAGGAACGCTGTCATGACGTCCGGGTCGAAGTGCCTGCCTGAGTGGTGAAAGATCTCGGCGACCGCCTCTTTGACTTCCCAGGCGCTCTTGTACGGTCGCTGATGGGTGAGTGCGTCGAACACGTCGGCCACGGCGACGACGCGGCCTGGGAGCGGAATCTGCTCGCCGGAAAGCCCGCAGGGGTAGCCGCTGCCGTCCCAGCGCTCGTGGTAGGAGCACGATGGCTGGACGTGGGCGGCCGACAACGCGCAGGGGTAGCCGCTGCCGCCCCAGCGCTCGTGGTGGCTGATCGCGATCTGCTCGGCCATGCGCAGCAGCGGGCTGCGGCTGCCGGAGAGGATCTCGGCGCCGACGGTGGTGTGCGTCTTGATCCGCTCGAACTCCTCCTCCGTGAGTTTGCCGGGCTTTAGCAGGATCGAGTCGGGGATGCCGATCTTGCCGATGTCGTGCACGGGCGCCGCGCGCCTGAGCAGCTCCACCTCCCGGGCGGGCAGGCCAAGGTCGAGCGCCAACAGGACGCACGTGCGACCGAGGCGCCATGCGTGCTCCTGGGTACCGTCGTCGCGGTACTCCGCCGCGAGCGCGACAAGCGAGTCCGCCGAAGGAGCACCGTCCGCCATCAAGGCTCGTGATAAAGTGCTGCTTGTCAGGGGATAGATTTCTATGGCGTCCACATCTGCACTGCTGACCCGCCGCGAGGCTGCCGAGATTGGCCGCGTCCCGCTGAACACGATCGACAAGGCAATCGAACAGGGCATCGTCAAGCCGAAGCGCCGCGCAGGCAGGCCGCTGTTGCCCGCGCACGAAGTCGCGCTGTTGGTGCTGCTGCGTCAGATCGACGTGGCGCTGCCCGTCAAGGCGAAGGGACGCCTGCGCAGGTGGCTGGCTCATCTGCAGCCGCAGGCCGTCGGGTCTGAGCTTGCGCTGTCGGAGGCGCTGCGCGTGGCGATGACCGAGGATGTCGCGCAGACGATCGAGCGCGCCGAGTCCTACGTCCGCCTGCGCGACCGCTACGTGGAACGCAATCCGGCCGTGATGGGCGGCGAGCCGGTCATCACAGGCACACGTGTGCCCGTGCGCACGATCGCGAGCATGGTCGAGATGGGCGAGACGAGCGAGGTACTGCGCGAGGACTACCCGCACATCCCGCAGGAGGCATACACGCTCGCGGTGCAATGGGCGCACGCCAACCCCCGTCGCGGGCGGCCCGCGCGGCCTTGGGACACCACCGCAAGCCGCCGCGCGCGCGAGCGGCGCGTCACGCACGGCGCGTGAGGCTCTGGATCGACGAGTGCCTGACCCCCGCGCTCGTCGGCCACGCACACTCTCACGGGTACGAAGCGACATGCACACGCGACCGCGGAGCGCTCGGCATGCGCGACGACGAGCTGCTGGCTCTGGCCGTCAGCGAGGAGTTCGTGTTCGTCACGAACAACCACGCCGACTTCACCGGGCTGTGCGCGAACGCCGAACTGCACGCAGGACTCCTCGTCCTGCCCCAACGCCCACGCGACGCTCAGCTCCCGCTGCTCAGCGACGCCATCGCCCACATCGAGCGTCACGCCGCCCAAGCCGGCGAAGCGCCAGCGGACTGGATGCTCAACCGCGTCGTGGAGGTCGATGACTCTGGAGCCTGCAAGGACACGCCGCTCCCCTGAAAGCATGCTTCGTGCCTGGTCGCGATCCAGGGGAAGCAGGACGGTTGGTCAACGACTCCCGCCGGGCTGCTGCTTTGCGACCCCGCCACCGCTTTGGTGGGGCGCCCCCACCGCAGCGGTTCAATCGGCTCGAGCGGCACATTGCGGCGGGCGCGCGCCGAGGAGCACCCGGCGGGCGCCCCTCGTCAGCGATCGAGAAGGCCAGGATAGAGAAACTGCGCGCCCGCTCGGACGGAGCTGAACGTCCTGCTGGATGACGAGCACGCGATGGCGCTGGCCGTCAGGGAACCTGCGCGGTCAGGTGTGAGCGCGCCGCGAGACGCCGTAGCGCTGCCGCCGGCCGAGCCCAGGCTGCGCGCCCGTCCGCACAGCTCTGGCGGCGTCTCGGCGATCGAGTGCTCGGACGCTCTCGGCACGCGATCAGCGATAGCGAGCTGCCGCGAGTGCGCCGGGTATCATCGCTGCCGAGCATGAATCTCGATCGGGGGTGCCGGACGCGCGGCAGGGTCCCGTCGCTCCCGTTGCGAGAAGTGCCTGCTAAGCGGGTGATCTTGTGGTTTTGACGCCTATGAATCGCACGACAGGGGGCCGGAAGGCACCGTGCGCTAACGCTTCTGCGAGGTTGCCGCGAATCGGAGCGCCGCGTGTGCCGTCGAGGTGCGCCGATCGGTGTGGTCGCGGCTGCGGCCACCTTGCTGTCACTCCAAGCAACAGCGGCGGCGACGGTTTCGCGCCAGTCCACGCGGACGCGTGCGTTGGGATCTCGGGGCCAGTCTGGAGCGCGCAGGACGGGCCGCGAGTTGACGCGATTCCGCTCGAGGTTGCAAAGGACGGCGAGACCCTCGTAGCAGCAGCGAGGGTCGCGTTCGAATGGGCGGTGGCGGGTTGACTGCGGCCGCAGCCCGAGCCCTCGTAATCGCGTCGCTGGTTGCGTTCGCGGCCGCGGCCTTGCTGGTCACAGCGGAGGGCAGGGCGAGCGCGCACCCGGCCGCCAAGCGCCATTTCCAGACGAGCTGCCGCTCCGGAACGACCGAGTTCCGCAAGGGGGCGCTGCGCGTGTTCGACGTCTCCACCAAGGAACCGCAATACGGGGGGTCCCACGCGCGGTTGCTGATATGCACCTCCCTCGCCAAAAAGCCGAGGTTGATCATCGACGGCGGGGCGGATTCAGAAATCCTGCCCAGGAGATTCGCGCTTCAGGGCACACGCCTCGGGTTCGAGGTTCAGACCGTTGCCTTCATGGGTCCCTTCCCGGTAGCCCCGACCGAAGTCGGTTGGATCGATGTGCGCCGAGGCCCAGCACGGCTTGGCCCTTGGAACGCTGGTGTCGAACCGGAATACGCGGAACCGACCGAGCCCCTGCTTCCCGTGGACGACGTCCACTTTGCGATCGCGCCAGACGGTTCGATGGCGGTGATCGCCGGAGCGCAGTCGGGCTGCCAGGTCGTTGCTGTGCTCAGGCTCCCCACATCACGGTCCACGGACCTGGAACCACCGGACGTCCTTTACACGGCGCCGAAGGGCGGACTCGACCCGGCATCGCTCACCATCGACGACACCACCGTCGCCTGGACGACCACCAGCGGCCTTCCCGCCTCGGCGCTTCGCTCCGCAGGCACGCCCGCAGCGGGTAACCCATCCGCTCAGACCGGCGGCTGCTGAGCAGGCGGAGGTCGCGGGTCCGAGTCCGCTGAGACCCACGACCAACGGGGACTGGCGGGCAGCTCGCGTGACCGCTTATCGTCCTGACAGAGCGCGACCGAGGGCGTCACTCTCTCTCGCTCGTCGTCGAGAGGAGAACTGACTGGGTTGCCACAGGCAGCGAGCGATACTGGTGTGCGGATTAGGGGGTGGCGGGACGGCTGGCGCGAGCCGAACGCCAGGCGAGGTGACTGATCACGGGTCTCCGGCGAGCACGACGACGCCCCGTCCCACGTTCGTGGCAATCATCACCCCGAGCCCGACGTGCGGAAGGATGTACCCCGCCAGTTCGCCGCCGACGACGAGCCAGGGCGGTATCCGGCCCGCGGCACGGTCCACGCGCTTCATCACGTCGAGCACAGTGTCGGGGATGCGGTCTCGCACCGCTTCGAGCCCGGCGCGCATCTTGTCGTCCGCGAGGTCGATCACCATGCCTCCCGCGCGCCCGAAGGCCGGGAGCGTATGTTTGATGACACCGGAGATCAGCGCCAGCGACTGCGTCGTCAGGAACGCCCACTCGTCGGCGAGCACGTCGCCAAGCGGCTCATCCCCGCTGGCTAGGCGTTCGCAGATCGCCGCTGCCTCCTCGGCGAGCTTTCCTTCGGCGTGCGCCTGCTCTGCGGAGTAGGCCGTTA
>JASHYF010000157.1 GCA_030043235.1 Solirubrobacteraceae bacterium
TCGCTCGTACGCAGCGAGCGCCTTGCGCCGGCCACGGTCGGTGAGCGCCACCCCGCCGGCGCGGGTGACGAAGTCGCCGGCGGTCACCTCTCCGTTGTTGAGCGCCATCATCACACTCGAGTCGCCCACGAGCGGGCGGAACTCCTCGGCGAGATCGAGCGCGAGCGATGGCCGTCCGAACCCCGGACGATGGTAGACCCCCACGTATGGATCGAGCCCCGCGGCGAGGACCGCGACCGTGACGTCCTTCACCAGCAGTGCGTACATGAACGACAGCAACGCGTTCACGGGGTCGCGTGGCGGCCGGCGGTTACGATCCTCGAACGCGAAGTCGGTCCTCTCCCCGCTGCGCTTGAGCAGCGAGCCGAAGTTGGCGAAGTAGATGCGGGCGGCTGTCCCCTCGATGCCCAGCAGCGAGTCGAGGCTGCTCTCAGCCTCGGCCGCCTTTGCGAGATCGGCGAGCTGGGCGAGCGCGTGGCGCACGCCCTCCCCGCCGTGGCGGCGGAGCAGCGTCCTGCAGTTTCGGATCTTCCCGGCGACGAACGCCCCAGCCAGAGCGGGGCTGCCGAGCGCCGCGGCACGGTGCTGGCGCATGCGCACGGACACGTTCTTGGCCGGCATCCCGCTGGCGAACCCGCTGAACCAACCGCCGGCGGTGAACCACAGCACCGGGATCCCGCGGTCGAAGCACGCGCGCAACAGCGCGCTGCCGACGTTGACGTTGCCGAGCACCGCTATGTGCGAGACGTCGATCAGGCGAGAGGAGGCGGTCTCTCTGCCGTCCTCGAGCAGCACCACGCGCGCTCCGCGCTTGGACAGCCGGCTCCCCGGACTGGTGGCATACAGCGGGCTGGCCGGTGAGTCTCCGGCGACGAGTCGGCGTGGCGGGTGCTCTGCTCGTTCGCGTAGTGCGTTTATCTCGTCCGGGAGGCAGATCCCGACGAGCGAGCAACGCGGGCACTTGGGGCTGTCGATCAGCGGCGCCGGCGGCTCGTCGCGCAGCGCATCCGTGCGCAGCCGCTCGATCGCCTCGGTCGTACGCTCGATCAACTCCGATGAGATTGCGACGTGGTGACGGGTGCGCGTCTCGGCGAAGTAGACCTCGGCGTGGGGGACGCGATAGCCGCTGTCGCGCAGGACCAGCACCTGGGCGCAGAGCTGCACGAGCTCGGGCTCCCACAGTGGTGTCTCACCGTCGCGCGGATGTCCGCGCTTGTACTCGATCGGCACCACCGTGCCCCCGCGCGCCTCGAGCAGGTCGACCTTCGCGATCAGTCCCAGACGCTCCGACGATACGGTCACCGAGCTGCTGGCGGGTGGCGGCTCGGATTGCGCCTCGACGTCGTACGTCGTGTCGGCGCCCGGAACATCGGGAGGTCGTGCCCGCTCGCGATCCACGTTGCGGTGCACGAACGTCCCTTCCGCGGTGTCTGCGTTGTCCGCGAACTGTCGATCCACCCACTCGAGGTAGGCCAGGCGCGGGCAGTAGACGTGCTCGTTGAGGATTCGCGCCGGGATCAAATCGGGGAGGGTCTCCGGCATCTCTCAACCTCCCTATCGGCACTGTTCGTGCAGTAGGCACAGCGGTGGGTGCCGGGTTGCAGGCCTCACGTTGTCAGGGATATCGCATATCGTGCGATATTATATCGCGCAATGCGCGATATACGCGTGCTCTTTCCCACCGACGGTCCCGTGCCCCCGAACATGATGATCGGTCGACGCGCGGATGTCGAGCAGGTCAGCGCGGCGCTGGTCGCGGGGACCAACATCGTGCTTGCAGGTCCACGTCGCACAGGCAAGACGAGCGTTGCGGAGGCGGCCCTCGCAGGAGCTCGGCGCGCAGGTCTCTACACCGCGAGCGTGGACCTCTTCCGCCGCCGCGACGCCGGCGATCTCGCCGAAGCGATAGCCGAGGCGGTCATAGCGAACCGCAGCGCGCTCAAGCGGCTGCTGGCGCGCGCTCGCGGTGCGGCTGGGACTGCGCTGGACGCCGCGACCCTGACGGCATCGGCGCACGCTCGCGCGGAGTTGGGCGAGGCTGTAGACCTCGCCTTCCGCCCGGGCCTCGCCGCTCGCGATCCAGATCGCGCCCTCGCGCAAGCGCTCGAGCTTCCCCAGCGCATCGCCTCAGCCGACGGCGTTCGCGTGGCGGTCTTCCTCGACGAGTTCCAGGACGTCGCAAGCCCCGCCCGCCCGTTCGGCGATCCCGATCGATTGACCAAGCGCATGCGCGCCGTCTTCCAGCGCTCCTCGAGCGTCAGCTTCCTGTTCGCCGGCTCGATCGAGCACCTGATGCGCGATCTGTTCGGTCCGAATGAGCGCGCGCTGAGCCAGTTCGGGAGCTTCCGCGCGCTCTCGCCGATAACCGAGCACGCATGGCGAGCGGGCCTTACGTCTCGCTTCAGGCAGGCTGACAAGCCGATCGACTCCGACGCGGTGGACCTGCTCGTGGGGCTCGGCGACGGACATCCTCGCTCGACGATGCTGGTGTCCCGCGAGACGCTGACCGCCGCGCTCGCCGGCGGGCGCGACCGCGTAGCCGAGCCGGAGGTCCGGGTCGGATTCGATCTCGCGCTCACCTCCGACCGGCTGCGCCACGAGCAGGCGCTCGAGCAGATCCGCCTCACCAAGCATGCGCAAACGGTCGCGATGCGGCTTGCTCGGGGGCGGAAGCCCTACCCCGGGCTCGCGCCGTCGGCCGCGCAGCGCGCGCTGCGCGCGCTCGAGCTCGCGGGGCTGATCGACAGCCCTGCCCGGGGTGTCTGGCGGGTGACGGACCCGCTTCTGCGTCGGTTTCTCGCCGAGCTGCCAGGGACTGCCTGACAGCCCAAGCGCGTCTCACGAGATCGTCGTCTCACGTCGAGGTAGCTCCAATACCGTCGACCTATTTGACTTAAGGACCGCGCCTTGCGCTCTGGCATCTGCGAGCGGGGCGACCGGGGTAGGCCGAGCGCTTCTGCGGGTTCGTCCGACACGCTTATGTGGTGCACAACATAACCGCACTTATGTTGTCTGTCCGGTTATGTTGTGGGGGGCGCTTCCCGAGCTGCGTTTTCCCTGCTCAGTGCGAAATCGGCACCAGTGTTCCTCAACATAACCGCACGCTTGCGGAAGCCGAGCCGTCGGTCGAGGTTCGCGGATACCCGCGCAGGACGGTCGCCGCCGCGCGGTCGCCTCATCGGGCAAGCGCTCCCCCAAAACTCCAGCCACGTAGCGAGATCACAGAGCCGCAGCGGCCTCCCGCCGAGAGCTCCCCACTGCCGTTGAGGCCCCTCGGATCCCGGATGCCGGATGCCGGAACGCGCGAGTCCTGATCAGGGATGTCCGATTATGTTGCGCAGCTACCAGGCTTAGATCGCGCTGAGCAGGGGAAAACATGCGCCGCCGAGCGTCGACACAACATAACCCGCCGCACAACATAAAGGCAGGACTCTCACGAGGCCACACCGACACGCTTCCTTGCATCAAGAGGCGTCGAGGTCCTATCCCCTTGAGGGAATATGCGCTAGGGTGTATAATCGTTTTGTGGGACGTAGAGTTCACAGACCAGTTCGAGCAGTGGTGGGAAGCCTTGGACGAGGACGACCAAGAAGCGATCGACGCCGCTGTGCGCGTACTCGAAGCGCGAGGCCCGGCACTCGGGCGGCCGCTCGTCGACACAATCGAGGGCTCACGCCACCAGAACATGAAGGAACTGCGAGAACATGAAGGAACTGCGCGCCGGCTCCATCCGCGTGCTTTTCTGCTTCGACCCGCGACGCAACGCGATCCTGCTGATCGGCGGTGACAAGC